>CACZNR010000017.1 GCA_902782475.1 uncultured Eubacteriales bacterium | reverse complement strand
TCAGGAGCCGCTTATTTTGCGGCAGCCTGATCTGAACACACGTATTCCCGTAAAAGGGATAGCGGCGGCTTGACACCGCCTGTATGGTACGGAGGGCCCATTCGGGTTTGAAAGACGTAAGTCTCACGGCTGTACAAACCATCATTTCTTAGGAATCCCATGACTTTAGTCACGGGAGGATGTCAATTAAATTTTAACATATTGTTTTCATGAAGGATGAGCCCTCTTGATTCACATCACAATCCAGTGATGCTAAAATATCAGTTATGAAAAAGTCGATTTGGTTGATCATAATGTTTTTGATATTGAATATAATGCTCTTTCCGGTGCATACATATGCCATAGATTCCACGGATCTTCCGGTGAAACTCGGGCAGACTGGAAAGAATGTCTATTTCCTGCAGTCCAGGCTACTTGACCTTGGATATCTTCACTTCAGGCCAAGCGGATATTTCGGAGACATGACAAGGACAGGACTCATGTCCTTCCAGAAGAGGAACTGGCTCTCCAGGAGCGGCTACATGGATGTTGATACCTATACGAAGCTCTTTGCCAGGGATGCAGAGAGAGCTGCTTCAGGTCCCCTTATAAACAGGGTAGTGGGGCCAAGGACCCTTGCCAAGGGAGAAAAGTACGGAGAACTTCTTCCATGGGTAATGGTGGACGAACTCGTAACCGCGGGAAGTACGGCTGAGATACAGGATCTTTACACAGGAAACAAATACTCTGTTGTAAGGACAGGGGGAAGCAATCACATGCATGTGAGCTTTGCATCCGAAGAGGACCGTTCAGTTTTCCTTAAATGCTTCGGCGGTCAGTTCACATGGGAAAAGAGGCCTGCAGTGCTGAGCTTCGGAGGAAAGGACATCGCCTGCTCTGTATTCGGTTATCCGAACGGTACTTCAAACTCATCAAAGACAGAGCTTAAGGGAGATATCTGCATATACTTCTATGAGAGCACATCGGATTTTGAAAAGATCTCTGATGCTGAGCACGATGCAAATATACTTCTGGCTTCAATGGAGCAGGGGGCAGTGAAATGAGCTTCATCATCAGCAGGATGGAAGAGCAGAAAAGGAACAAGGAAAGATTCAATCTTTTCACAGAGGATGGATTTCTCACATCCCTTTCCCTTGATGCAGTACTTCACTATGGCATAAAGGAAGGTTCCGAGATAAGCGAGGAGCTCATGGATACCATAAAGAAGGAAGATACCGTCAAGTATGCCAAGGAAAAGGCCATGGAGTACGTGGCCTATGCTCCAAGGAGCACATTTCAGGTAAGACAGAAACTAAAACAGAAGGGCATCGATGAAAAGAGCATAGATGAGACCATCAGTGCTCTTGAATACTATCATTATGTGGATGACAGTGAATTCGTGAAGGAATTTACAAAGTCCTACAAGGGCAGGCTCGGAAGGTGTGCCATAGTCCAGAAGCTGAGGGAGAAGGGAGTAAGCCCCGATGTCATCGAAGACAGCATGGAGATAAGCGAAGAAGAGGAGCTTTCATCTGCAAGGGAACAGGCTCAGATGCTCATCTCAAGGAACCGCGGTCTGGAAGTCCAGAAACTGAGGCAGAAGATCTATCAGACACTGACAAGGAAGGGCTATCCATATGATATCGTAAGCACCATCCTTTCAGAACTCGAGGACGATTGAAATTTTCCCAAAAAATACTTGTAATATTTGAAAATGTAGTTATAATAATACCTGTTAGCACTCGAAAGTTAAGAGTGCTAACATTATGAAAGAATATTTTTTTGATAGGAGATAATAGATATGACACTTAGACCATTGGCTGACCGTGTTGTTATCAAGGCGGTAGAAGCAGAAGAGACCACAAAGAGCGGTATCGTTCTTCCTGGCGCAGCACAGGAGAAACCTCAGGTTGCAGAAGTAATAGCAGTCGGACCTGGCGGGAATGTTGACGGAAAAGAAATAACCATGCTGGTCAAGAAGGGCGACAAGGTAATATATTCAGAATATGCCGGAACAAAGATCAAGGCAGACGGGGAAGAATATATAATCCTTCGTCAGAACGATATACTTGCAGTAGTTGAATGATATTGGAGGGAATAAGAAATGGCTAAACAGATTAAGTATGGTGAAGATGCCAGAAAAGCACTTGAAAAGGGTGTCAATCAGATAGCAGATACAGTAAAGATCACACTTGGACCAAAGGGAAGAAACGTTGTCCTTGACAAGAAATTCGGTTCTCCTCTCATCACCAACGATGGTGTTACCATCGCCAAAGAAATAGAGCTCGAAGATCCATTTGAGAACATGGGAGCTCAGCTGGTAAAGGAAGTTGCTACAAAGACAAACGATGTTGCCGGTGACGGTACAACAACAGCTACCCTTATGGCTCAGGCTATAATCAGGGAAGGCCTCAAGAACGTTGCAGCAGGAGCAAACCCAATGATCCTGAAGGGCGGTATCGCAAAGGCTACAGATGCAGCAGTTGAGGGACTCAAAGAGCTCTCAAAGCCTATCGAAGGTTCATCAGCCATCGCTCAGGTAGCATCAATCTCAGCAAGCAACAACGAAGTAGGTTCACTCATCGCTGAAGCTATGGAGAAGGTAGGAAATGAAGGCGTCATCACTGTTGAGGAATCAAGGACAATGTCAACAGAACTGGATGTAGTTGAAGGTATGCAGTTCGACAGAGGATATGCTTCAGCTTACATGGTAACTGATACAGACAAGATGGAAGCAGTTCTCGATGACCCTATGATCCTTATCACAGACAAGAAGATATCAAATATCCAGGAGATCCTTCCTATACTTGAACAGATAGTACAGATGGGCAAGAAGCTCCTCATCATCGCTGAGGACATTGAAGGTGAAGCACTTGCTACACTGGTAGTCAACAAGCTGAGAGGTGTATTCAACTGTGTTGCAGTAAAGGCACCTGGATTTGGCGACAGAAGAAAGGCAATGCTGGAAGACATAGCTATCCTTACAGGTGGTACAGTCATCTCCGAGGAAGTTGGTCTTGAGCTTAAGACAGCTACGATAGACATGCTTGGTCAGGCTCATCAGGTAAAGGTTGATAAGGACAATACCACCATCGTTGAAGGAAAGGGCTCAAGCGAAGCCATAAAGGCAAGAGTTGCTTCAATAAAGGCACAGATCGAAGAGACCACATCCGATTACGACAGAGAGAAGCTTCATGAGAGACTTGCTAAGCTGTCAGGTGGCGTTGCAGTCATCAGAGTCGGTGCAGCAACTGAGACAGAGATGAAGGAAATGAAGTTAAGGATCGAAGATGCCCTGGCAGCTACAAGGGCAGCTGTTGAAGAAGGTATCGTACCTGGCGGCGGCACAGCAATGCTGAAGGCTGAAGGCAAGGTAAGAGATCTTATCGAGACCATAGAGGATCCTGATGAAAAGACAGGTGCAAAGATTGTCCTCAAGGCCCTTGAAGAGCCAATCAGACAGATCGCAGCAAACGCAGGACTCGAAGGCAGCATAATAGTTGAAAAGATCAGAAACAATGAGTCAAGCTCATTCGGATTCGACGCAAGAAAAGAAGAGTATGTTGATATGATCAAAGCAGGCATCCTTGATCCTACAAAGGTCACACGTTCTGCTCTTCAGAATGCAGCTTCAATAGCAGCTATGCTCCTTACAACAGAGAGCATCGTTGCAGACATTCCTGAGAAGGAAGAGCCGGCTCCTGGAGCAGGTGCAGGCGGCATGGGCGGAATGTACTGATAAACTGAGCGCTGAGCTCGATAAAAGGAACATGCAGGCAGTTGGTAGTTCACTACTGACTGCCTTTTTGCTTTATATGGTAAAATAAATAAAAAAACTATTGGAATGGTACGCTTGTTATGAAAGACGGTTTTATAAAGGTAGCAGCTGTGACTGCTGATATGAAGGTACTGGACATCACATACAACACTGACAGTGTCATTAAAAAGATAGATGAGCTTCACGGGAAGGGCGTGAGCATAGCAGTTTTTCCTGAACTTACCCTCAGCGGTCTTACGGGAGGGGATCTTTTAAGGCAGAAGGCCGTACTTGATTCCTGTCTTGAGGGAATACTCAGAATAGAGGAGCATTCTTCAGGGATGGACATGCTCTTGGCTGTGGGAGCACCTTTAAGGCTTGCAGGCAGGATATATGATGTATGCTTTGTGATATGCAATGGTGAGATACTCTGTGCAGTGCCGAAGAACCATCTTACAAAGGAACAGGAGAGAGTCTTTTCCTCATACTTTGGAGAGAATTCAGAGATCGAACTGGACGGTGAGATGATCCTTTTTGGAAATGACATAATGCTCCAGACTGACTGCATGGAGGATCTGTCGGTTTCGGTATCAGTGGGAGAGGACATCGCCTGCCTTGCTGAAGACATGAGCCAGACAGCCTTTGACTCAACAGTGATACTGAATCCATCGAGCAGCATAAAGGTCATAGGAAAGGCCCAGAACGCTGAAGAAGCATATGCTTCAGGGAAGCTGTCAGCTACCGTCATATCAGCCTACTGCGGTCCAAACGAAAGCACCACAGACCATGTATACATGTGCAGGAACGCCGTTGCGGAACCGGAAAATCTCCTGCTCTCAGAGAAAGATAATGCCGATGTCATAGCGGTAACTGACTGCAGCAGGAACATGGCACTTAAGAGCATCAACTCTAATATGGAACCTTTTGAAGGGGATTACGACTGTGTTGAATTTCTGATGTCTGAAAAGGAAATCGAGCCTGAGAAGGTCCAGAGGAACCTCTTCATAGGGGACGACGGTGACATGGCTTCAGTCACAGACAGCATACTTGCCATACAGATAAACGGACTTGCAAAGAGGATGAGGCATACAGGAGCCGGGAAGTTCGTCATAGGTGTGAGCGGAGGCCTTGACTCATGTCTTGCGCTTCTTGTTAGCGCATATACGGCTGACCATCTCGGAATGGACAGAAAGAGCGTCATAGCCATCACACTTCCTTCCTTTGGCACCACCAGCAGGACAAAGAGCAATGCACAGATCATCTGCGAGGAGCTTGGAACTGACTTCAGGGAGATACCGATAGGAGAGACTGTAAAGTCACATTTCAGTGACATAGGTCATGATGCCGATTCATATGATGCAGCATATGAGAATGCACAGGCAAGGGAGAGGACACAGGTCCTTATGGACATAGCCAATATGGAAAACGGCATAGTGGTCGGCACGGGAGACCTTTCAGAGCTTGCTCTTGGATGGGCAACATACAACGGTGACCAGATGTCCAACTATGGTGTGAATGCAGACATCCCTAAGACCGTCATACAGGTCATGGTAAGGGAGATAGCGAAAAGACAGGAGAAGACACTTCGCGATGCCCTTATGGACATAGTGGATACACCTATAAGTCCTGAGCTTATTCCGGGAAAAGAGGATGACATGGGACAGAAGACAGAAGACCTGGTGGGTCCTTACGAGCTCCACGATTTCTTCATATATAATATACTGAGATACGGATACGGCCCGCGCAAGATCCTCAGGATGGCAGAAAAGGCATTCGAAGGGAAGTTCGGAAGGGATGTCATAGTAAAGTGGCTCAGGACATGCTACAGAAGGTTCATAAGTCAGCAGTTCAAGAGATCCGCAATGCCTGACGGTCCAAAGGTATTTGATGTGGATCTGTCTCCGAGAGGGGGATTCATGATGCCAAGTGACGCCGCATCCTCAGCATTTATGGAGGAACTTGAAGGCCTGTAAGACAGATATCGGACCTTAGCAGGTCAAAATGTTAACTAAATATGTACAAAAGGGAATGCTTTTTTAACTAAGTATGAACTTTCCCGGAAACAGGTTCACTTTTATTTTTTGTGGTTGTAGAATAAGCTCATCACGGATGTGAGATTACGTAATGTTCAGCAGAAAGAAGATCTATATGAAAAACAGAAGCAAAAACATATTCGTAAACGGAATAAGGAACAGATCCCTAACAGGCATGATCACTGCGGTCGTGGTATCAGGGATCATTTTCGCGTCTGCACCGGTAGCTCTCGCTGAAGGAAATACGGAATGGAGACAGGTAAATCTCACAGGTATCACAGATTTCACATACAAACCAGAGGAAGAGGAGACCACTGTTTATTCAGTGAGCTCACAGCAGAGCCAGGATATAGCAGCAATAAATGAGAGACTCATGGAACTTGATTATCTTGAAAACGATGAACCTTCCGATTCATACATGGATACGACAGTTGAAGCAGTTCAGAAGTTTGAGAGAAAGAATGGGTTCGAGATGGACGGTATCCTTACACAGTATGAATATGACCTGCTCATGTCTGACACAGCAGAGAGATACAGTGTAGGAATAGGCGATTCAGGGGTCGACGTTGCTGAACTTCAGGAGAGGCTCGTAGATCTCGGATTCCTGGATGAAGTAACAGGAAACTACGGTATCTATACACAGACTGCTGTTAAGGCATTCCAGAAGACAAACAAGATCGATATAGACGGCAGTGTCAATTCAGAGACAAGAGAAAAGCTCTATTCAGAGGATGCTGTTGGTAAGGCTCTTCAGTATGGAGACGAGAATGACAATGTAAAGATCTACCAGGAGAAGCTCAAGGAACTTGGATACTATGAGGGAAGTGTCAGCGGATACTTCAATTCACAGTTCAGGGAAGCTGTTAAGCTCTTCCAGTCCAAGAACGGTCTTATAGCTGATGGTTCCATCGGTGAGAAGACCTCAAAGGCTATCCTTTCATCAAATGAAGAATATCACAGCAAATCATATTCCATCGGTGACAGTGGTTCCACGGTATCAGAGATACAGGATAAACTGAAGGAACTTGGATATATGAACTCTTCCACCGGATACTATGGTGAGAAGACAGAGGCAGCTGTAAAGAAGTTCCAGAGCACCAACGGACTCAAGGCAGACGGTAAGGTCAACGAAAAGACACTTAAGCTCCTTCTTGAGGGTAATCCAAAGAGAGCACCTGAAAAGGAAGAGACAAAGACTGAAATAAAGACTGAGACCAAGACCGAAGAGAAGTCCGAGACAAAGACCGAGACAAAGACTGAGACGAAGTCTGAGACCAAGACTGAAGAGAAGACCGAGACGAAGTCTGAGACGAAGACTGAGGAAAAGCAGGAAGAAGAGAAGTCCGAGACAAAGACTGAGACAAAGACTGAGGAAAAGAAGGAAGAAGAAAAGTCCGAGACTAAGACTGAGACGAAGACTGAGGAAAAGAAGGAAGAAGAGACCAAGACCGAAGAAAAGAAGGAAGAGGTCAAAGGAACTGAAGCCACAAAGAAGGCTGATTCATCCAAGGTAGATGAGTTCATAGAAGTTGCAATGAGCAAGCTTGGCTGCAAGTATGTGCTCGGAGCAAAGGGACCGGAGAAATTTGACTGTTCAGGATTCGTTTACTGGTGCCTGAATCAGGTAGGAGTAAAGCAGAGCTACATGACATCACACGGATGGAAGGCATGCACAAAGTATCCTATAGTCAGCTCAATGGAAGATCTTCAGAGGGGCGACATCATAAGCTATCAGGGCCATGTAGGTATCTATATCGGCAATAACAAGATGATAGACGCATCTTCTTCAGAAGGAAAAATACGTATAACCAATATATACTCACTGCCATACTGGAGAAATCACTTCATAAAGGGCGTAAGAGTATTCTGACAATTAAATAGTTATGTTGTAAGGGCTGCAGGTCAAGGACCTGCAGTTTTTTCGTATCTGAAAGCACAAACACAGGGCAAAAGCAGTGATCCGAAGGGGATCACTGCTTTTTAGTGGAAAAGTGGAACTTTTGACATAAAAGTGGTGAAAAAAGCAATAAAAGTGTTGAAAAGTGGGGGATTTTTGATTATCATATATGTAACTATAAAGAAGGGAAAGGGTTCCGTATGCTGATAGGCGAATATTCACACAGTATGGATACAAAAGGCAGAGTATTCATACCCGCCAAATACAGGGAAGAGCTTGGACATAAGATCTATGTGACCAGTGGTCCGGATCATTGTCTTTTTGTGTTCTCTGAAAAAGGCTGGGAAGATTTCGCACACAAGCTTCAGGAAATGTCAGTTACAGACGACAGTGCCATTCAGAAACTGTTGAGGATACAGCTGGCAAATACAGCAGAATGTGAGCCTGATAAGCAGGGAAGGATACTTCTTCCGAACAAGCTTAGAGAATATGCATCCCTTGATAAGGAAGTCGTGGCCATCGGTGCTGTAAGCCGAGTTGAACTGTGGTCCAGAGAGAACTGGGATAAGTACAACAACTTCGACTCAGACGAATACAACGAAGCTCTCAAGGCTCTTTCAAAGCTGGGAATATGATGGAAGGCTTTACACACAAGAGTGTGCTTCTGAAGGAAACTGTAAATGCGCTGCCACTGGAAACGGGAAAGATATTCCTGGATTGTACACTGGGTGGTGGAGGACACAGCGAGTATCTTCTGAAGAACACAGAGGGAAAGCTCATAGCAGTTGATAAAGATGCTTTCGCCATAGACTACGCAAAGAACAGACTGAGACCTTTTGAAGGCCGTGTGACCTTCGTAAAGGATGATTACAGAAATATCGGTCACATACTGGATGACCTGAACATTGAAAGAATAGATGGTGCGATGCTGGATCTGGGAGTCTCCTCCTTTCAGCTGGATGACAAGCAGAGAGGCTTCTCATATAACGAGGATGCTCCGCTGGACATGAGGATGGACAGAGACGATCCCTTCAGTGCTTACGATGTAGTGAACGGATACGATAAGGAAGATCTCGCAAGGATCATATTCAGATACGGAGAAGAGAGATTCGCCAACAGGATCGCAGAACAGATAGTAAAGGACAGACCTTTGAATACCACGCTGGAACTGGTAGAGAGCATAAAGAAAGCCATTCCGGCAGCTGCCAGAAGGAACGGGCCGCATCCGGCACGCAGGACCTTCCAGGCAATAAGGATCGAGACAAACAGGGAACTGGTGTTCCTGAAGGATACTCTTGAAACGATAATAGACCGTCTGAACGAAGGTGGAAGGATAGCAGTCATATCGTTCCACTCACTGGAAGACAGGATCGTGAAAGAGACATTCAGAAATGAAGAAGACCCGTGCATATGTCCTCCGGAATTTCCGGTATGTGTGTGCGGAAGGAAGAGCAAGGGAAAAGTCATAACGAGAAAGCCCATAGTTCCTTCAGAAAAGGAACTGGTGATGAACCAGAGAGCAAGGAGCGCAAAGCTAAGGGTATTCGAGAGAATGACAGAAAAGTGATGGAGCAGAAATGGAAGTAAGGAGAAACAGCGGTTACAGAAATTATCAATATGGTACTGCAGCACCTAAGAGAAACTTTCAGCCTCGTCCACAGCCAAGGCCACAGGTAAGGAGAAGACCTAAGCAGCAGGTAAGGACTTACAGGAAAGTTGAAGTAAGGTATGTAGATCATCCTGTAACAGCAGCAAGAAAGAAGAGCTCACTTAAGGTAGTTCTTACTGTTGCAGCTGTATTTGTCATGCTCTTCGCTGTAGTCCTTGTAAAATCATACAGCTCTTCCATAAATCTGGAGAACATTGCCATCCAGAAAGAGATAGACCAACTGAACGATGAAGTTGCAAAACTGAACATAGAGATAACTGCAAAATGTAATATCAAGAACATAGCCAACATAGCAGAGAAGAGGCTTGGAATGTCTTTCCCTGCAAATGAGAATGTCAGATTCGTTGAGATATCTCAGGAGATGGCTGAAGAGGCAGATGCTCTGGACGGTTCAGTAAATGACTCTGATTTCTGATCTTATAGGGAGATCAGCAGATCGCAGGAGGAATTAATAGTTGCAGAAAAGCGGAGCTAACAATAGGGGAAGGCTCTTTTTCGTTTATATCGTTGTTCTGTTTTTGATAGTGGTTTGTTTGGCAAGATTGATTCAGCTTATGCTGTTCAGTTCTGATTATCAAAATAAAGTTGAGCAGCAGTGGACAAGAGAGATCACAAATGACCCCCAGAGAGGAAAAATAAAAGACAAGTACGGTGAGATACTCGCGACATCAGTAAAGTCGCAGAGTGTTTTGTTGTATCCGCAGAGGATCACGAATCCCGGTGAAGTGGCAGATGCCCTTGCGCCTATCCTCAGGATGGACAGGCAGAAGGTATTTGAGTCTGCCAGTGACAAGACCAAGGTAGAGATATGGCTCAAGCGTAACATCTCGGATGCACAGGCTGAAAGGATAAAGGAACTGAACCTGAAGGGTGTCGGTTTCTTCGATGACATAAAGAGGACTTACCCATACAGGGATTTTGCGGCCCACCTTATAGGTTATGCCAATGCAGACGGTGTGGGACAGTTCGGCATAGAAAAGGCAATGGATTCACATCTTCATGGCACTGAGGGCATAGTCATTGCACAGGTCGACGCCAACGGCAGGATACTTGACGGAACTGAAGAGACCTTCCTGGAACCGCAGAACGGCTATGACATAGTGCTGACCATGGACTCCGTCATACAGAATTATCTTGAGGATGCCTGCAGGGAAGCTTCCGTCGTTTCACAGGCAAAGAGCGTAAGTGCCATAGTGATGGACCCGAACACTGCAAATGTCCTGGCAATGACTACTTATCCGTCCTACGATCTCAATGATCCGGGCAATTTCAACAATACGACAGGGCTTCCGAGGAATCCTACTGTCACAAGTGACATGGAACCCGGTGCCATAATCAACTTCGTTTCCGTAGCTGCGGCATACGAAAACGGCATCAGTCTCAATAACGAATATGAATGCAATGGGGATCTGCTGGTGGATGAGGAAGTCGTAAGATGCTGGTATGCACCTAATGAGCACGGCAAGCAGAACATCTCAAAGATATTCCGTAACAACTGCTATACAGGCCTTTCACAGCTCTCCATGGATATAGGGATCGACAACTACCTTCTGTACCTCAACAAATTCGGATTCGGAATGACTTCAGGCGTTGATTTTGCAAATGAATCCTCAGGGACTATAAAGGCAAAGAGATATATAAGGGACCTGGACCTTGCACACATGTCTTACGGAACAGGCATGACAGCCACACCTCTCCAGATGCTGAACGCTGTATGCACAGCAGTCAACGGAGGCATATACAGGACACCAAGGATAGTTGATTACATTGAGGATGCTGAAGGCAACCACATCAAGGTAAAGGAGACAGAGGAGAGATTCGTCATCAATACACAGACATCTTCTCTTTTAAAGGCTCTGTTTGAGACCAATGTGACTGAAGGCAACAGCAAGAGCGCAAACATCGAAGGATACGATGTGGGAGGCAATACGACTACCATCACTCTCAACAATGATGCCAACAGTGCTTCTCCTGCCACTGTATCCGTATTCGTGGGATTCGCTCCTGTGGACGATCCTAAGTTTGCAGTCATATTCATAGTAAGGGAACCAAGGGCGACCAAGGCTCTTGGAAATCTTATCACGACTCCCTATGGCGGAAAGGTGCTTGAAAAGTGCCTGAAGCATGCAAACATAGAGCCTGAAAACGATCTGTCAGAATATGTGGAAGTACCTGATATCACAGGATTCAATGCTGACGAAGCAAAGCATGCCCTTTCTGAAGTGGGACTGAAGACTACACTGCACAGCAGCGGTGGCGTCATGGCCCAGTCACCTGTGGCAGGAACAAAGGTGAAGAAGGGAACTTCCGTAGACATATATCTCTCAAACTACAAGGAGATCTCAAACAACATTGTAAAAGTGCCGAATCTCAAGGGACTGGACATATACACTGCCTTTGAAAGGCTCAGCTATTACAATCTGAAGATAAGCATATCCGGAAAGTCATCTTCCGGTAAGATAGTGACCCAGGTACCTGAAGAAGGTGAGGAACTGTATTTTGGTGACACCGTCGTGGTCACATGTGAGGAATAGTTATGATACTTGAAAAACTGCTTGAAAATATACCCTGCGAAGTAAGAGGCAGGACTGACATAGATATAACTGACATAGAATTCGACTCCAGGAAGACAGGAAAGGGAAGCCTTTTCTTCTGTATAAAGGGCTTTGAGACTGACGGGCACAAATATGCCCCAAAGGCAGTGGAGAACGGTGCAGAGGCCATAGTTACCAGCTATTTCATGGAGGAGCTTGCGGATGTAACGCAGGTGATAGTTGAAGACGGCAGGAAGGCCATGGCTCTCATATCAGCAAATTTCTACGGCAATCCATCAAGAAAGCTCAGGATGATAGGCGTCACCGGCACTTCCGGAAAGACCTCTACCACATATATGCTGAGGAGCATACTTGAAAAGGCCGGAAGAAAGGTCGGAGTCATAGGCACCATCAGCATAGTCATGGGAGACAGAGTGATACCTTCAGAGCATACCACCCCTGAGTCCAAGGACCTTCAGAAGATACTGGCTGACATGGTGGATGAAGGGATACAGGATGTCGTGATGGAAGTCTCTTCACATTCACTGTATCTTGACAGGGTATACGGGATAGAATTTGACGGTTCCATATATACGAACCTGAGTCAGGACCATCTGGATTTCCACAAGGATTTCGAGCATTATTTCCTGGCCAAGAGCATACTGTTCAGGAATACCAGGAAAGCCGTGATAAATACGGACGACAGCTACGGACAGCGCATGTATGATCTTTGCACCGGAGAGAAATGCACCTTTGCACTGGAAAGGGATGCTGACTACAGGGCAGAGGAAGTCGTTTACGGTGTTGAAGGGTCCACATTCACCTTAAGGGCTCCTGACGGGGAGAGAAAGATCGAACTTGCAATACCTGGAAGGTTCATGGTCTACAATGCCCTTGGGGCTGCAGCCATAACGGAGATGCTTGGAACGGATCTTGATGCCATAAAGGAAGGACTTGAGGCGGTAAAGAACGTGCCGGGACGTGTGGAACAGCTGGATTCAAGAAAGCATGGATACAAGGTGGTACTGGACTACTGCCACAAGCCTGAGGCTCTCAAGGATGTCCTGGAGATGATAAAGGGCTATGCAAAAGGGGATGTCATATGCATCTTCGGCTGTGGTGGCAACAGGGACAGGGAAAAGCGACCCATAATGGGCCGAATAGCTGAGGATAATTCCGATTTCGTGGTAGTTACTTCAGATAACCCGAGGTTCGAGGAACCCATGGCCATTATAGATGAGATAGTGGCAGGCATGGAAAAGAGCAATCACATGGTGATCGAGGACAGAAGGGAAGCCATAAGGTATGCCCTTACACATGCCAGGAAAGATGATGTCATACTTCTGGCCGGAAAGGGTCATGAAGATTATCAGGAGATAAAAGGAGTTCATTATCCGTTCGACGAGAAAGTCGTCGTGAGGGAGCTCCTTGATGAGATAGATAAACAGTAAAGAAGGAAAGACTTATGTCAACATTTGTTACAGCTGCAGTTGTCACTTTCGTGATAACGCTTATACTTGGAAAGATATCGATACCGATGCTGCACAGGCTCCATTTCGGACAGCCTGTAAGGGATGACGGCCCGCAGTCCCACCTCAAGAAGAGTGGGACACCTACCATGGGCGGAATATTCGTAGTGATCTCAATGGTGATCGCTGCACTCATATTCATGGGCAGCACCTCTGATCTTCTCTTCGAGATGCTCATAGGAAGCATGCTCTTCTCCGTCATAGGACTCATTGATGATGTCCTTAAGGTAAGGGAACACAACTCCAAGGGATTAAGGGCCTGGCAGAAGGTCCTGATGCAGATAGTCATAGGCATAGGAGTTGGATTCTAT
This sequence comes from uncultured Eubacteriales bacterium, assembly GCA_902782475.1. Taxonomy (GTDB): domain Bacteria; phylum Bacillota; class Clostridia; order Christensenellales; family Christensenellaceae; genus QANA01. The sequence goes on along the minus strand of CACZNR010000017.1, from coordinate 10,835 downwards.
TGCCTCCATGATCCGCAGATACCTACAAGTTTCTACATACCTTTTGCAAGGACTGAGGTGGAGCTTGGAGGATGGTTCGTTCCATTCTGCGTGATCTATATAATGGCTGTCACCAACAGCGTTAACCTTACAGACGGACTGGACGGGCTTGCAGGAAGCAGCACCGCAGTCAATGCTCTGGCATATGGAGTGCTGTTCATGCTGGCTTCAGGGCTCTCAGTGGTCATAGACGAGAGCATCATAGCAGACGGAACAGTGTTCTCGGCAATACTTCTCGGAAGCACACTTGGATTTCTGTTCTACAATTCAAATCCTGCCAGTGTATTCATGGGGGATGTGGGTTCATTCCTCTTTGGCGGGGCCCTTTCAATGGTCTCCATAATAACAAAGACTGAGCTTCTGATGATAGTACTTGGATTCGTATACGTCCTTTCTTCAGTATCAGTGATACTGCAGGTGGGAAGCTATAAATTAAGACATAAGAGGATCTTCAAGATGGCGCCGTTACATCACCATTTTGAACTGAAAGGATACAAGGAAACAAAGATAGTTGCAGCATATACCATAGTTACGGCAATATGCTCCATGCTGTTCTTGTTGCTTACAAAATAAGGAGGATGATTATGGATAAACAGTATTCATATGAAGGAAAGAATGTTCTTGTAGTCGGTATGGCAAAAAGTGGTATATCAGCTGCAAAACTGCTTTTAAAACTCAATGCGAATGTTTCACTGTACGATAGAAAGACAAAGGGAGAACTTAAAAACAACGATGTGGAAGCGCTCCTTGAAAAGGGAGCAGGCAACATGCTTGGTGCTGACACCATGAAGGCAGAGGAATGGGCAGACTGCATGGTCTTAAGCCCCGGAGTGCCGTATAAGCTGGACTTCATACAGAAGGCCATTGAGAACGGCAAGGAAGTCATCTCTGAGATCGAGCTCGGATACAGGACCAGCAAGGCTACTATCGTTGGAATAGGCGGTACGAACGGAAAGACCACCACCACAGCTCTTACGGGAGAGATCTTCAAGAATGCAGGAAAGACCACATATGTTCTTGGCAACATCGGTGTTCCTATCACTGAATATTCACTCCAGACCCGTGAGAACGATGTTATAGTCGCAGAGATAGCAGCACTTCAGCTGGAGTCCATAAAGGATTTCAGACCGAAGGCCTTTGCACTTCTCAATATCACAGAGGACCATCAGGACAGGTTCGGTACCATGGAGTACTATACGAAATGCAAGATGAGGGCATTTGAGAACCAGACAGGAGAGGATTACGCCATCCTGAACCTTGATGACCCGATAACCTTAAGTCAGATCCACAATGTAAAGAAGAGCAGAGTGGTCCTGTTCAGCAGAAAGCAGGAGCTGGACGAAGGAGTATTTGTAAGGGACGGCATAATAGTTACAAGGTTAAATGGTGTGGAAAAAGAGGTCTGCAACATAGATGAGATAAGGATCCCAGGAAACCACAACCTTGAGAACGCCCTTGCTGCTACGGCCCTTGCAACATGCATGGGCATCACACCGAATGTGATAGCCTATACCTTAAGGACATTCCCCGGTGTTGAGCACAGGATAGAGTTCGTAAAGGAAGTAAACAAGGTCAAATTCATAAATGACTCAAAGGGCACAAACCCTGATTCAACGATAAAGGCCATCGAGACCATGAAGGATCCTACCATACTTATACTTGGCGGATATGACAAGCACAACTCCTTTGATGACATGTTTGCCCATTTCACAGACAAGATCGTAGGAATAGTGGTCCTTGGAGCCACAAAGGACAAGATACTTGAGGCAGCAAAGCGTGCAGGATACAGGAATGTACAGGTAGCTGATACCTTTGAGAGAGCAGTCCAGATGGCATACAAGAGCGCTTCACCGGGAGGTACAGTACTTCTTTCACCGGCATGCGCAAGCTGGGACATGTTTGAAAATTTTGAGCAAAGAGGAGAAGTATTCAAGCAGATAGTTAATCTGCTCTGACGGATATATGCAGCAGAGAAGACCTGAAAAGAGAAACAAAAGGGCATCCAGAAATCAGTACAGGACCCATAATATCGAGAGAAGGAATGTGGTGGAGGTAGAGAACAGGGTCATCTACACCAAGCCGTTCGACTATGCCACCATAATACTTGTTGTTGCACTTCTCGCCTACGGCCTTGTAATGGTATATTCTGCAAGCTATTACATTGCAGAGATAGGCGGAGACTCACAGTACAAGTATCTCATAAAGCAGGGCATATCCATGGCACTGGGTATTGCCATCATGATAGTTGCTATGAATGTGGACTATCATACATTCCTGGCCTTTGACTATGATCCAAAGAGGATGTACGAATACAGGCACAGAGACATGCTGAAGAAACCATATGTATGGGTACTTATTGCAGCTGTAGGAACTCTGCTTCTCGTGTATTCGCCTCTTGGAATAAACCTGAACGGATCCAGAAGATGGATAAACGTAGGTATCTCCATACAGCCTTCTGAGATAGTGAAGATCGGTCTCATAATCTACATATCCGCTTCAGTGGCAGAGAACCCGGGAAGGCTCAGGAGATTCTCCAATGGACTTCTGTTCCCGTATCTGGCAATACTTGCAGGCGTATGTGCCATCATCTATTTCCAGCCTAACTTCAGTGCCATTGCATGCATAGTAATGCTGGTATTCGTAATGCTATTCATAGGAGGAGCGGACCTTAAGCACCTTGGAATAGTTGCGGCCATCGGTATCGTGGGACTGATAATCCTTCTGACATTTGAGAGCTACAGGATGCAGAGGATAAACGACCTGGTAAATCCTGAGAACAGCTGGCAGCTCAAGCAGTCACTGTATTCCTTCAGTGCAGGCGGACTGTTCGGCAGGGGACTTGGAAACAGCATGCAGAAGCTGCTGTATCTGCCTTACAGGGAATCCGACTTCATACTGGCCATAATCGCAGAAGAGCTTGGACTCTTCGGAGTACTCATACTGCTCCTTCTGTTCGGACTGCTGGTCTGGAGAGGCGTGCTTATAGCCATAAAGGCAAAGGACCTTATGGGTGTGCTCATGGCAAGCGGAGTTACCGTCTGCATAGCGATACAGGTGGTAGTTAACGTGGGCGTGTGCACAGGACTTCTTCCGCCGACGGGAGTCGTGCTTCCGTTCATAAGTTACGGAGGATCAGGAGTCGTGGTATTCCTTACCATGATCGGACTTCTCCTGAGCGTTTCAAAGCAGTCAAACATCTCTGTATCAGAGCGTTCGGGAAGGATAATCCCGTTCTATGTTGAAGTTCCAAGGCAGGAGATCAACCAGAGAAGGATGCCGAGCATAGAAAACTCAAGGAACAACAGGCGGAAAAAACAGTACCGCAACAAGAATTATGTCAATTGAATCTCAATAGATCTATTGAATTTTAAAAATATCACCAAACAAAACAAAATCAATCAAAGAGAAGCGGGCTGTACCCTATGCAGCCCGCTTCTTCCTTTGTACTTATTAATTATCGCTTTACTGGATCTTTATGACACTGGTGATCATCTCTCCGCTCATGTTCGGTATTATCTTCTTTCCGGTACCGAGCTCGTGTTCAAGCTCCACCTGTGAGGATGAGACATGATAGATGGAATCCAGGTCAGTATATACTTCGTAGGCAGAGGCATCAGTGTTATAGAATGCAGCAATTATCTCCTTGCCGTTGTTTATGCGGTTGGAGAAATTGATGGATTTCGAGCCCTTGCCGTTACGGTTCTGTACGGCAAAGCTGTCAAGATGTGCCTGCCTTACATATCCTTCGTCAGTAAATAGTATCACGCTTCCTGTTCCGGCATTGACCTGGAACGCAGCGACTATCTCGTCGCCTTTCTTAAGGGAGATGGCTCCGATGCCCTTGGCAGCCTTGCCCTGAACGGAGACGGATTCCTTTTCGAACAGTATGCACATTCCATCTTTTGTGAATATGAGGATGTGCTTTGCCTTAGGATCATCTTCCTGTATCATGAATAGCTTGTCCTTGTCATCAAGTCCGCATGCCATGACCTTGCTCTTCTTTGTAGCGAACTGGTCGCCGTCGACGAATTTTATCTTGCCGCTCTGGGTAAGGAAGAGGAGCTTTCCTCCCGTGACAGGTGCAGTGAGAAGAGAGATCTTTTCTCCCTTTGAGAGACCCGCCATTATGGTTGAGACAGGACTTCCTGCATCCCTAAGCTTTGCTTCCTTCACATCCTCACAGTCTATGGTGAAGAGATTGCCGAGGTTCGTGAACAGTGCCACCTTGGAGTCGGTCTTTGTCTCGACCATCTGCAGAGGTCTGTTCTTTATCTCGGTGTCACTGGAATCACCGGCCTTTGTAAGGGACTTCTTGCTGATCCTCTTTAAGTTTCCGCCTCTTGTAAGGATCACATAGCATTCCTCAACCACCTTGAAGTGTTCTTCATCTATGACGATGTCTCCTGTGTCTCCGGATATCCTGGTCCTTCTTGGGCCGCCGTATTTGTTGGCTATCTTTGTCATCTCAGAGGCTATGAGCTCTATGAGCTTTTCCTCTGAATCAAGTACTTCGTTTATCTCCTGAAGCTGTTTCTGAAGGTCATCATATTCCTGTTCAAGGGTGATGACTTCCAGCTTTGTAAGTCTTGCAAGCCTTAAGTCCAGTATGGCATTTGCCTGTACTGAAGTTATATTCAGGGCCTTCATGAGGTTGATCCTTGCTTCCTTGGCATTTTCGGAGTTACGTACTATACGTATGACTTCGTCGATGTTCAGGACGGCAGTTATGAGGCCTTCCACCTTGTGTGCACGCTCTTCCGCAGCCTCCTTGTCGAACAGGAGCCTGTTGGTAACGACATTCTTCTGGTGGGCTATGTAATAATCAAGTATCTGCAGGAGTCCCAGGGTCTTCGGCTGGCCGTCAGCTATGACTACCATGTTGATGCCGTAGGAGATCTGAAGGTCTGAATACTTATAGAGTGCATCCAGGATCTTCTCTGCATTGGCACCGTTACGAAGCTCTATGACGGCACGTATGCCGGTCCTGTCGGTCTCGCTTCGTATGTCGGATATGCCCTGGAACATCTCCTTCTTGCTTTCCCTAAGGGATTCTATCTTTCGAAGCATCGCAGATTCCCTTATCTCGTAAGGGAGTTCCGAGATGACTATGGACTGCTTTCCGTTACGGCCCTTTTCGATATCCACCTTGGCACGGAGATTGACCTTGCCCTTTCCGGTCTCATAGGCTTCCCTCAGTCCGTCTCCGGCAAGGAGCACGCCACCGGTAGGGAAGTCAGGTCCCTTAAGATATTTAAGTACCGTATCGAGCCTGCAGTTCGGATTCCTGAGCCTGTAGCAGGTGGCATTGACTACCTCCTTCAGGTTATGAGGAGGGATGTTTGTGGCAATGCCAACGGCTATGCCTGTGGCACCGTTTACAAGGACGTTCGGGAACCTTGACGGAAGTATGGTAGGTTCCTTGAGTGAGTCGTCGAAGTTGAGCTGGAAGGGAACTGTATCCTTGTCCAGGTCGCTCAGCATCTCAAGGGCTATAGGTGCAAGCCTTGCTTCCGTGTAACGCATGGCTGCAGGACCGTCGCCGTCTATGGAACCGAAGTTTCCCTGTCCATCTATTAAAGGTATGCTCATGGAGAATGGCTGGGCCATCCTGGCAAGGGCTTCATATATGCTGGTGTCACCGTGGGGGTGATATTTACCCATGGTATCTCCCACGATCCTGGCACATTTCTTATGGCTTCCCGTAGGAAGGACCTGCATCTCGTGCATGGAATACAGGACGTGTCTCTGAACGGGCTTAAGACCGTCTTCAACTCTTGGTATGGCACGTTCAAGTATTACATATTCTGCGTAAGGCATGAAGGAATCATGCATAACGTCCTCGAGGGGAGCACGCAGGATATTCTTTACATCTTCATTCATCTGTCTTTTCTCCCGGTCAGTTTACTGTATTTCCCTGATATGTATCTATCTTGTTGAAGTTTGCATATGCGCTTATGTACTGCTTCCTCGGCTCAACATTGTCTCCCATGAGAACGGAGATTATGTTGTCGCAGGCAGCGGCATCTTCCATGGTGACCTGCAGAAGGACCCTGCCCTTTGGATCAAGGGTTGTCTCCCACAGCTGTTCGCTGGACATTTCGCCAAGGCCCTTGTAGCGCTTTACCTCGCAGCCCCTTCCAAGCTTCTGCTTGGCTTCGTCGAGCTGTTTTTCAGTATGTGCCCATATGGTCTCCCTGCCTTTCTTTATGCTGTAGAGAGGCGGCTGGGCTATGAATACATGGCCTTCTGTTATGAGCTCCCTGAAATATCTGAAGAAGAACGTCAGAAGTATTGCCCTTATATGTGCACCGTCCTGGTCAGCATCAGCAAGTATGATGACCTTATGGTATTTTATGTCTTCTATCCTGAAGGATTTGTCGAATCCGGCTCCAAGGGCAGTGATTATGGAGCGGAACTCTTCGTTTGCAAGGACCGCTTCCATCCTCTTCTTCTCAACGTTAAGAGGCTTGCCCCTCAATGGAAGTATGGCCTGGAACTTCCTGTCACGGCCCATCTTTGCGTTTCCGCCTGCACTGTCTCCCTCAACTATGAAGAGCTCGTTCTCCTCCGGCTTCCTGCCTGTACATGATGAGAGCTTTCCCACCAGCGGAGCGGCATCGGCCTTTGACTTGTCCCTGGCAAGCTTCTTGGCTTTTCTGGCAGCTATACGTGATCTTGCTGCAGTAAGAGCCTTTTCGGCTATCATTGAAGCCACCGGGGCATTGTTCAGGTCCTGAAGATACTCGGTAAGTCCTTCCGTAACGATGGATTCCACTGCTATCCTTGCCTCAGGGTTTCCAAGCCTTGTCTTGGTCTGTCCTTCGAACTGAACTTCCTTCATCTTTACGGAGATGATGGCACTGAGTCCGTCCCTGTAGTCGTCGCCTTCAAAGTCCACCCTGTCCTTGGCGCTCTGGGGGACCTTCTTCATGTATTCGTTCATGACCTTGGTGATGGCTGCTTTGAAACCTGTTTCGTGGGTACCGCCTTCACCGGTGGATATGTTGTTTACGTATGAATAGATGTATTCCTTGTCGGAATTCACATACTGCATGACTATCTCGGCATATATGCCGTTCCTTTCCCCTGAGAAATGTATCGGAAGGGGATGGATGACTTCACGGTCGCTGTTGAGCTGTGAGAGGTAGTCCACAAGGCCTCCAAGTGAAGTGTAGGTGACCTCCCTTGCAGGTATGGTCCTGTGGTCGGTGAGCTTTATGGTGACTCCCTTTATGAGGTATGAGAGCTCCTGGAGCCTTCTGCTGACCCTGTCATACTGGACATTGATGTCATCAAAGACCCTCCTGTCTGCAAGATAGGTGATCTTTGTTCCGTGCTTGTCTGTCTTTCCTGCCTTTTTAAGAGGGAAGAGAGGCTTTCCTGAAGTGATCTTTCCGTTCTCTTCCACGGAAGCATAGTTCTGCTTGTATATGTCTCCGTCCCTGTAGACTTCAACATTGAACCACTCTGAAAGTGCATTTACTACGCTGGCTCCGACTCCGTGGAGACCGCCTGAATATGAGTAATTGTTGTTGTTGAATTTTCCGCCTGCATGGAGCTTTGTAAGTACCAGCTCCACACCTGATATCTTGTATTCCGGGTGTATCCCTACAGGTATGCCCCTTCCGTTGTCTTCAACGGAGATGCTGCCATCCTCATAGAGATGTATGTCTATATTCGTTGCATACCCGTTTGCTGCCTCGTCTATGGCATTGTCCACGATCTCCCAGAGCATCTGGTGTATGCCCCTTGAACCTGTGGAACCAATGTACATTCCTGGTCTTTTTCTAACTGCATCGAGGCCTTCAAGTACTGTCAGGTCCGCTACGGTATATGTCTGTGCCATATGATTCTCCTGTATACCGGTCTTTTTGTTCTGCCGGCAGATGCCGACATTCAAGATATTATACAATATTTTGGTACCTTAAGCCAGCAATAACCGCTACAGATAGTGCTTTTTTACACTTTTTTAATACCTCCCAATCCTTTATCTGCAGGGCTATGTGTTGTATAATTAATCTACTGTACATGGCAGGTAAGGATATGGGAGAAAGAAAAAGACGTTCAAAAGAGATCAATTCTGAGATTGACAACATAGATATGGGAGGGGAGCTGAAACTTGGCCCCTTCGTTGAGGATGACTACGAAAAGGACAGGATGAAAAGACACGCCCAGAAAAGGCGGATGAAGATCATCACCACTGTGCTTGAGATAGCCGGAGGCATCATTGCCCTGGCACTGATACTGTTCCTTGTAATGCGCATTAGGGTAATGAATTTCAATGGTCTTACCCTCGTGACACCTGAGAAGATGAAGGAGATGACCGGAGTGGCTCAGAACGAGAGCTTCTTTAAGGTCAGAAGGGACAGGGTCAAGGCAAACATAGAGTCAGATCCCCATTTTCTGGTGGATGAGATAAAATACAGATTCCCCTCCACCCTGGACATAACCCTGAGGGAAAGATATAACGAGGCCTGCGTCTCAGCGGGGGATGTTTACGTATATTTTGACAGGGAAGGGACTGTACTTGAGGTGCTCGATAAAGCAGAGGGGGCAAAGGCACCTGTGGTTGACGGCATCGAATTCACTGAATATGAAGTGGGACAGAGCCTTGTGACTGATGAGAAGACGAAGTTCAATTCTCTTAAGGAGCTTTTGAAGGAGATAGTGGCTACAAAGACCTTCGGACAGATAGTAAGGATAGACATGTCCGACATAAACAGGCTCACCATGTATCTTGAGAGCGGCACAACGGTATTCCTTGGACAGAACCATGAGCTCCATGAGAAGATAGCATGGCTGGACAGCATAGTGGAGACCATCACAAAAGAAGGCTACAGGAAGGGCGAGATAAACCTGAGCTCTTCTGTGATGCCTGTATATACCCCTGAGGGTGCCGGGGATGATGACAATGACAACGGCGATCCTGAGACAGGCGGCGACGATACCGGAGATGACGGACAGGACAGCACGGATCAGACTGACGGCACAGACAGTGATGCACCAAAGGATGACAAGGATACTGACACTGATGCAGGTGACAAGGAAAAGGACACTGCAGATGCCGGCGACAATGAAAAGGACACTGCTGATGCCGGTGACAATGAAAAAGACACGGAAGGAAACTGACCACGATAATGGATTTCGGAAAGCTTAATAAAAGCCAGATAGAAGCAGTTACCACCACCGAGGGACCGGTGCTGGTGCTTGCAGGAGCAGGATCAGGAAAGACCAGCGTCCTTACCAGCAGGATAGCATATCTTGTGAACGAGAAGGGCGTTTCACCATACAACATACTTGCCATAACCTTTACCAACAAGGCCGCAGGCGAGATGAAGGAAAGAGTAACAAAGCTCATAGATGAAGACATGAGGTTCCTTGCCATAGGGACCTTTCATTCACTGTGTGCAAGATTTCTGAGATATGATGCCGAAAGGCTCGGATACACATCGAACTTTACCATATATGACTCTGACGATACCCTTACGCTCCTAAAAAGGATAATGAGGGACGGTGAGCCATACTATGACGGCATAAAGCCACAGATGGCAAGACAGATCATAAGCAGGATAAAGAACAGTACATCCCCTTACGACCCTTCATCCCTTGATAACATGGGACCACACCTCAATGATAGGCTCAGGACTCTTTTTGAGAGATACAACCAGAGGCTCAAGGAAGAGAACGCCATGGACTTTGATGATCTGCTCCTTAACATGAATCTCCTGCTTCAGGAGAACGAGGACATACTGGAGCGCTATCAGCAGCGTTTCCGCTATATCCTGGTGGATGAGTATCAGGACACCAATCATGCCCAGTACGAGCTGGTGAAGCTCCTGGCAGGAAAGCATGGGAACATATTCGTGGTGGGAGATGATGACCAGAGCATCTACGGATGGAGAGGTGCCAGGGTCGAGAACATATTCAGCTTTGACCACGATTTCCCTGGGACAAAGGTAATAAAGCTGGAACAGAACTACCGTTCGCACCAGAAGATACTTGACTGTGCGAACTCAGTCATACAGAAAGCAGACTTCAGAAGGGACAAGAAATGCTTCTCACTTACAAGGGAAGGACCGCAACCTGTATTCTTCATAGCCAATACGGAATATGATGAGGCTGAATTCATAGCTTCAAAGGTCGAGAGCCTCAGCATGGAAGGGATACCTTACCGTGAGATCGCGGTGCTTTACCGTACCCACATGCAGGCAAGACCGCTGGAAGAGAAGTTCAGGATGCACGGCATACCTTATCAGGTCTATGGGGGCATAAGCTTCTATCAGAGGAAGGAAGTAAAGGATATGATCGCATATGCGACACTTCTTGTGAATCCGTCTTCTGACGTAGCCTTTACAAGGATCATAAATGAGCCGAAGAGAGGCATAGGGCCTACCACCGTTGCAAAGATAGCTGCCTATGCCAGGGATAACAACATGTCCATGTTCGAGGCAGCAGGATACATTGAAAAGATCGCATCTTCCTCAGCAACAAAGGTCAGGAGCTTTACCGACCTTATGAAGAGCATACAGGAGAAGCTTTCAGAGGAAAGACCAAGCGAGATCCTTAACAGGATATACATAGATACCGGATACAGGCAGAGCCTCAAGGACGAGGACATAATGGATGAGACCAGGATAGAGAACGTGGAGAGCCTCATAGCAGGCGCCGAGACCTATGAAGAGGACAACGATGAAGCCACCCTTCAGGAATTCCTGGAGATGACCTCCCTTATCTCTGATACCGACAGCATGAGCGAAGAGGGCGGAGTGGTGCTCATGACCCTTCACAGCTCAAAG
>CACZNR010000016.1 GCA_902782475.1 uncultured Eubacteriales bacterium | reverse complement strand
GGTGAGGGAACTCACGATGAACTCATGCAGTCCAATGTATTCTACAGGGAACTGTATGAATCACAGCAGAAAGGAGTTGAGTGATCATGGCAGAACAGAAAAGCAGATATGTTCAGAAAAGAACAGCAAAGCCAAAGGACATGAAGGGCACTCTCAAGAGGATTCTTTCATATTTCTTCTCTTTCAAATCAAGGCTCATCATGGTCATACTCCTGATAGTACTGAGCGTTGGAGCAAGTGTTGCTTCAGCATACTTCCTGAAGCCTCTTATAAATGACAATATACTTCCTCTCATAGGAGTAAAGGGTCCTGATCTTTCAGGTCTGATCAGCATGATAGCTGTTATGGCAGCAGTTTATTATATCGGTGCATTTTCCAGCTTCCTCTATTCAAGGATGATGGTGACCATATCCACCGGTACATTGTGCAAGATGAGGATGGATCTTTTTGAACACCTCCAGAAACTGCCTATCAGATACTACGACACTAATTCACATGGTGACATCATGTCCCGATTCACAAATGATACTGATACACTGCGCCAGATGCTTTCAATGACATTCCCGCAGCTCATACAGTCGATCCTTTCAGTAACATTTACAGCTGTGATAATGATCTCACTGAATATAAAGCTGTCACTTATAGTCTTTGGCATGATGGTAGTTATGTCCATATGCATATTCTTCATATCACGTCATTCAAGAAAGTACTTCAAGCAGGTACAGAGAGCAATGGCTGATGTAAACGGATACTCCGAAGAGATGATCGAAGGACAGAGAGTAGTAAAGGTATTCAACCGTGAGGAGATAATAAAGGAAGGCTTCTCAGAGATAAACAACAGACACAGACTTGCAGGACAGCAGTCACAGGGAGCTACAGGAATGCTCATGCCACTTATGGCAAACCTCTCATATGTTACATATGCACTGTGTGCAGTCGTAGGAGCTTCCATGGCCATCTCAGGAGAACTGGATGTAGGTACCATAGCTTCTTTCCTTGAATATTCGAGAACATTCTCAAGGCCTATCACCAACATGTCCACACAGTTTAACTACATCATGGCAGCCCTCGCAGGCGCTGAAAGAGTATTTGAACTCCTGGATACACCTGAGGAAGTTGACGAAGGAAAGGTCACACTGGTCTATGCAGAGAAGGATGAGAACGGAGTGCTCACTGAATCCTCAAAGAGGACAGGAAAGTGGGCATGGAAAGTACCTCACAGCGACGGCACCACAGAGCTTGTGGAGCTTAAGGGTGATGTCAGACTTGAGCATGTAGTGTTTGGCTATGAGAAGAACAAGACAGTACTTAATGACATAAGCCTTTATGCTAAGCCAGGACAGAAGATAGCTTTCGTCGGATCCACCGGTGCAGGAAAGACCACCATCACCAACCTTATAAACAGGTTCTACGATGTTCCTGACGGCAAGATAAGGTATGACGGCATAAACATAAACAGGATTAAGAAGGATGACCTCAGAAGATCCCTTGGAGTGGTGCTTCAGGATACCAACCTTTTCAGCGGAACGGTCATGGACAATATCCGTTACGGAAAGCTCGATGCCACTGATGAGGAATGCATTGCTGCAGCAAAACTTGCAAACGCAGATTCATTCATAAGGAAACTGCCTCATGGTTACGATACGATGCTGGAGGCAAACGGCGGAAACCTCTCACAGGGACAGAGACAGCTCCTGAACATTTCAAGGGCAGCCGTTGCAGATCCGCCTGTACTGATACTTGATGAAGCAACTTCATCCATCGATACCAGAACAGAACACCTTATCGAGGCCGGCATGGATCAACTGATGGAAGGAAGAACGGTGTTCATCATAGCACACAGACTTTCAACGGTCCGTAACTCCGATGCAATCATAGTCCTTGAACACGGCGAGATAATCGAGAGAGGAGATCATAACTCCCTCATTGCCGAGAAAGGCAAATATTATCAGCTGTACACCGGTGCACTGGAACTGGAATAACAGATACTGTAAATATAAGACCACTGGCATATCCAAAAAAGGCCAGTGGTCTTTTTGAGTTTAACAGCTGAAGTGCCAGGCGAATGCAGGAACAGCCAAAGATATATATGTTATTATGTTTATGGATGATATAATTAATACAAATATATTGGAAAAGGAAAAAAGGAAAAATGAAGATCGCAGTTACTTTCAACGATGGAGAGATCTTCCAGCATTTCGGAAGGACAGAGTCATTCAAGATATACGAGACAGAAAATGGTGCCGTGACGGGTTCCTGCGTTATAGGGACGGATGGCATAGGACATGAGGATCTCATAGGCTTCTTAAAGGACAGGGGCATAGATGTCCTTATCTGCGGCGGCATGGGAATGGGAGCCAGGATGGCATTTGAGGATTCCGGAATAGAGATCATACCGGGGGCAGAGGGAAATGCCGATGAGGCTATCCTTTCTTATCTCAAAGGAGAGCTTGTAACTGACAGTGAAAAGGCATGCTGTCATGGTGAAGGTCATGGTCATGGAGAACATGACTGCAAAAAGGAGCACGATACACATAACTGCCACTGCTGAGTGCAGGCTGCAGACAGGGCACTGGCAATATCGAAAAACTGTAACAGTTAAGTCCTGATCCGGATGGAAATACCTTAAAAGTGTATTTTAATGCACTGATTGCAATAGGGTCCGGCACGTGGATTTTGAGAGTTTTAAATTTGTGTTAACATGGCTTCAAATGGTTTTTATGGCCTCTATTTTGAACATGTTCACATTGACAATAAAATTTGAGAAGTATATTATTTATATGTATGTGTATACATACGCGAATTTGATGTACATTGGTTTATATTGATGGAAATGGATTATGTTTTTTCTCTGTTTGATGAGGAGAAAGAAGTAAAAAAATATAATTCTGAAAGGGGTAAAAGTATGTCCTTCAACATAGATTCAGCTCAACCGAATTTTACTAAGATAAAGGTTGTAGGAGTAGGCGGCGGCGGTGGAAACACAGTAAATCGTATGGTCCAGTACGGACTCGAAGGTGCAGAGTTTATAGTAGTGAACACAGACCTTCAGGCACTGACACTTAATTCGACACCACAGAAGATACAGATCGGTGAAAAGCTCACAAAGGGGCTTGGATCAGGCGGAGATCCTACAGTTGGTGAAAAGGCTGCAGAAGAAAGCAGAGAAGAACTTGAAAGAGCCATAAAAGGTGCAGATCTTGTCTTCATAGCTGCAGGACTTGGCGGTGGTACTGGAACAGGAGCAGCTCCTATAGTTGCTGAAGTGGCAAAGTCATCCGATGCACTTACAGTTGCATTCGTGACCACACCATTCTGGTTTGAAGGAACTCCAAGAAGCAAGGCAGCTCAGGAAGGATATGACAAGTTAAGATCATCTGTTGACAGTATCGTAAAGGTACCAAACGACAAGCTTCTTGAGATGGCAGGAAAGAATACTCCTCTCAATGAGTCATTCAGACTTGCAGATGATGCATTAAGACAGGGCATACAGGGACTTACCGAGATCATCGTAAAGCCTTCATTCATGAACCTTGACTTTGCAGACGTAAAGAAGATACTCAAGAACAGCGGTACAGCTCACATGGGCATCGCTACAGCCAAGGGCGACAACAGAGTCATCGAGGCTGTAAAGCAGGCTATCCAGAGCCCGCTTCTTGATACATCCATAAAGGGTGCTAAGGGAATAATCCTTAACATCATCGTTGATCCTGGCGTTTCACTGCCTGAGATCGAGGAAGCTTCCAGAGTCCTCAAGGAAGCAGCTAGTCCTGATGCTGAGACCATGCTCGGTGTTGACATCAACGACCAGCTCGAGGATGAAGTTCATGTAACTGTTATAGCTACCGGCTTCGACAGCTCATATGCAACAAAGTACAATCCTCAGAATACAAGGACACAGTATCCACAGCAGGAAGCTGTTTTAACAAAGCCACAGGCTCAGCGTGAGGATAATCCGATACCTGGAAGACCACTCATACAGAGAAGCGGAAATGATTACAACAACAGTGAACCTGAGCTTCCGACATTCGTTAAGAAGAGTCCGAAGAGGATCCAGATGGATGACTGATATATTATGAAACTATGAGCCGGCATATGCCGGCTTTATTTGTGTAATGGAAACATTGAAGAAAGATATAAAGGGGCTTTCACGCTCTGAGGTGGCTGAGAGAGTCGAAAAAGGGCTCAACAACATCGATGCTGCACCGAAACAGAAGTCGGTCCCGGAGATAATCAAAGAAAATACACTTACCGTATTCAACCTCCTGAACTTTGTTCTTGGAGCGCTCGTCCTTTCAGTAGGGGCTTATCAGAACGGCCTTTTTCTTTTTGTAGTATTCATCAATCTGTTCATAGGCATATTCAATCAGGTAAGGGCCAAGCGGATGCTTGAGAAGCTTTCCCTTACTTCCAGGGTGAACGCCAGGGTCATAAGGGAAGGAAAGGAAGAAGTCATACCCTTTGAAGATGTGGTGCTTGATGACATCATAATGCTGGGGGAAGGCGATGCCATACCTTCTGATGCACAGGTAATAAGCGGTACCTGTGAGACTGAGGAGAGCCTTTTGAGTGGTGAGGTGGATGCCATATACAAGAAGGAGGGTGATGTGCTCTATTCAGGTACATACCTCGTTTCAGGCAGCTGCATCGCAAAGGTCATCCACACAGGAAAGGACAATTATGCATCAAAGATAAACGAGGAAGCCCACAAGGTAAAGGAAGAGAAATCCGAGATAATATCGGCTCTGGATAAGGTCATAAAGACACTTACCGTGTTCATAGTGATATTTGGTGTGCTTTTATTTGCCAAGACATTCTTTCTTCTGAAGGTCGGATACAGGGATTCGCTTTTGTCCACAACGGCTGCAGTGATAGGCATGATACCTGAAGGGCTCATACTTCTTACCAACGTATCACTTGCCCTTGGTACCATGAGGCTTGCCAAAAAGAATGTCCTCGTTCAGCAGATGTATGCCATTGAGACACTTGCAAGGGTGGACCTTCTGTGCATAGACAAGACAGGAACCATAACTGACGGCAACATGGAAGTCAAGGACATAAGATATCTCTGTGACGAGGGAAAGGAAGATCTGCAAAAACTTCTGTATATCGCTGATGACAGCAACAAGACCGCCCTTGCAATGAAGAAGGTCATAGAAAGACCTGATCGTATATCCTTTGAAGACAGGATAGCTTTTTCCTCAAAGAGAAAATGGTCGGGAGCGGTGCTTTCTGACAGGCATCTGATACTTGGTGCGCCTGAGATACTTCTCTCTGACAGGAGAGAGGAATATGTATCTCTCTTTGATGAGATCAGAGGCTATCAGGAGAACGGAGACAGGGTACTGATACTCATCAGGGGCAGGAAGCTCCTTGAAAAGAAGGATGGTCAGTATGAATACTCTCCTTCTGATCTTCAGGTGGAGGCGGTGGTAAGGATCGCTGAACACATAAGGGAGGATGCAAGGCAGATATTCGACAGGTTCCGTCAGCATGGCATACGGATAAAGGTCATATCCGGCGATTCAGCGGAGACCGTATATCATATCGCCAGAAATGCAGGAGCACAGATAAACGATAATTACATAGACGTAAACGGACTCAGCGATGATGAATTAAGGGCAGTCCTTGACAGCAATTCAGTCATTGGAAGAGTCAATCCGTATCAGAAGAGAGTCATCGTGGAATACTTCAAGGAGAAGGGCTTCACCGTGGCCATGACAGGTGATGGCGTCAATGACGTACCGGCACTTAGGGCTGCTGACTGTGGTATAACACTGCGTTCAGGATCTGAGGCAGCAAGGACCATAGCCCAGATAGTACTCATGGATTCCAATCTTTCCTCCATATACAATACGATACTTGAAGGAAACATAGTCATAAACAACATACAGAGATATGCGACCCTCTTCCTTGTGAAGACTGTATTCTCATACATACTGAGCTTTGTATTCCTTTTCCTGCCTTACAAATATCCGTTCCTGCCTGTACAGCTTACCCTTGTGAGCACGCTTTGCATAGGAACGCCGTCATTCCTTCTTACCTTTGACAGGAAATACGGCAGGATAGAGAAGGATTTCGTACGATATGTGGCATCAAGAGCGCTTGTCGGAGGTGCTACTATAGCCCTGTTCGTCATACTGGAGGCTGTACTTGGACATATCACGGGACTTGCCGATGAGGAGATATCCACCATCTCCACCATAGCCGCTGCCATAGTAGGTTTCTATGTGCTGTTCCTCAATCTGAAACCTGTGACCACACTGAAGATACTCATGTTTGCAGGGCTTCTGACAGCTTTCGTCATTGCACTGTTCTTCTTCCGTACCATATTCGGATTCGTTCCAATGGGCAGCAGGATCGCCATTTCGGTTATAATCTATATATGTACACTGATACCTACATACTGGGGACTCAACAGACTGCTTACAAGAAAGGAAAAAGCATCATGAAGATAATATTTGAGATCATGGAACCATTGGAGAGGAGCCTTGAAAGGTTTGAACTTCTCAGAGAACATATTGACTGCATCAAGATATCACAGGCATGTCTTTATGAGAAGTCCTTCTCATTCATAAGGGAGATAAAGGACAGATATCCTGAGAAGACCATACTTGCTGATACAAGGATAATGACAGATGATGTACAGATAGCAGAAAAGGCCGTTTCAAACGGAGCGGACATGGTGAGTGTCTGTTCATCAGCAGACATTGATACCATAGATCATACAGTGGCCTATATGAAGGATCAGGGGAAAAAGACCATGATAGCCGTCATAGGTGTTGAGCCACGGTCCTTTACGGACATAGCAAAGAAAATAAACAGCTCAAAAGCAGACATGGCATGCTTCTACTTTGAAGGTTCACTGTATCGTGATGAGCCTGGCATATTTGCCAGAAAGGATGCCATAGAAAAGCTTTCAGGCATAGAGCTTAAGCCAGAGAAGGCAGTCTGCGGAAGCATAACCACTGAATATATCGAAGAGATAAGCAGGGCTGGAGTCGCTGCAGTAGACCTTGGATACATACTTAACAGGAACATTCATGCTGAGAACATAGCAAAAAGGTTCAGGGAGATCTGATGGAAAGTTCATACAGCTACACAGTAAAAAGGATGCGCAGGAAAAGTCTCAAACTCTTCATAACTGATGAGGGGGAAGTCATGGTCTATGCACCCGTTCGTGTGGATGACAGTGTCATAGAAAGCTTTGTGAGCAAAAATCAGAAGTGGATAGAGGAACATATTGAGAATGTTGCCCGTCAGAACAGTGCACTGGAAGAGCACGTGAGGAGCATAAGGTTCCTTGGACAGGACATAAAGGTCGTTACCGGAGAAGTGATGACTGCAGTACTTAGCAGCAATGGGACTCTGATAGTTCCTGATACTACGGTACAGAAGGAAAGACGTCTCATAAACGACTGGTATAGAAGACAGGCAGAAGCCATTCTGACAAGAAGGACAGAGCACTGGTCAGAGATAATGGAACTCTATCCTGAAAATATTGGCATATCCAATGCCAGGAAAAGATGGGGCAGCTGTTCTAGTGAGAAACACATTTCTTATTCCTGGAGACTCATAGCTGCAGGCAGGGATGAGATAGACTATGTGGTGATACATGAGCTATCACATTTAAGATACATGAATCATTCAAGAGCCTTCTGGGAACAGGTAGGGTCTTACTGTCCCGGATACAGGGAATGTGAAAAGAAGCTGAATGACCTGTCAAAATATCTGAAGGTCACTGGATGGTCCAGGTAGGAAGATAATATCTAAGAAAGAATATGGGAGTTATTATTCCATAGAATTTGTACTATCTGACAATAAAAATATGCTTAATATAATAGGTTGTTTTTATCCTATATTATTGATATGATATATTCAGGAGGTGGATCAGATGAAAATAGATACTAAGACCATTGTAACAATGACAGAGGCAAACCAGAACTTTTCTCGTGTTGCAAAAAAGGCGGATGAGTATGGAGTAGCTATAATTTTCAAAAATAACCGGCCGAAATATCAGCTGATCGATCTGGACAGGGAAGCAACAGAAAGAGAACTTACAGATGATGAGAAGATCGATATCATAGCAAGGCAAATTATCAAAGAATATAAGCCGGCTTTTCTGGAGCTGGCAAAATGATCAGGTTTTCAAAAGAAAAAGTATTGTTATTGCATAAGTTAATTACAGAGGAAACAGGTGGGGACAGTGGAGTCCGTGACTTGAATTTGCTGGATTCAGCTTTGGAAAATATCTATCAGACATTCGACGGACAAGAATTGTATCCAACCAAGCAGGAGAAAGGAGCGAGGTTAGGCTATACACTGATCTCAAATCATGCATTTGTAGACGGAAATAAGAGGATCGGAATGTATGTGATGTTGACCTTTCTTCAGGTAAATGGTATCCATATACACCCTTCCAATGATGAAGTTGTCCGCGTTGGCCTTGCTGTTGCATCAGGGAGCATGAGTTACGAAGAACTTCTCGGTTGGATAGTAGAAAATACAGAAGGATGATGCTATATATTTGATGATCTGCATTTGGAGCAACTGATAGCCTGAAAAGTAAAGGGTTCAATAACGGGGGAGTTCAGTTCTCAACAGGTAAAAAGAAAATTATAGAAAAAAGAAGGACTATGATCATATTCTGATCACAGCCCTCACATGGTGCCGAAGGCCGGACTCGAACCGGCACGGTATCGCTACCAGTGGATTTTGAGTCCACCACGTCTGCCAATTCCATCACTTCGGCGCATATGGAATTATAGCACAATAAAAAATAGTCTTCAAGGAAAGAGAGTAATGGAAGAAAGGTTACTTACAGACAGGGCTGCGAAAGGTGATGAAAGCGCTTTCAGAGCTTTACTGGAGAGATATAAGAACAGGATATATGCACTTGCCTACAGATTCAGTGGCAATCACGAAGATGCCGAAGACATTTCCCAGGAAGTAGTAATAAAGATATACAGATATCTTCCGGGATTTGACAACAGGTCTCTTTTTTCCACCTGGGTATATTCCATTACCAAAAATACATGTCTTGATTTTCTAAGGAAGAAGAAGAGTGACACAGAGAGCCTGGAGGATCTTGACTTCATGCTCACGGATCACAGATATGATACCGAAGGAGATGCCATACGAAATGAACAGTTAAGCTCAGTTGCAAAACTTGTGAATGCACTTCCGAAGGACCAGAGACAGATACTTATCCTTCGTGAGATCGATGGATTCTCATATGAAGAGATATCTGAGCTTCTTGGGATACCTCTTGGAACGGTGAAATCACGGCTTGCAAGAACAAAGGCTGCAATAAGGGCAGGATTTGAGGAGAAATGAGATGGGAGATAACAGAAAAGTAATACTTATAGATGGTAACAGCCTTGTTTTCAGGGCATACTATGCACTTCCTCCTATGATGGGAAAAGACGGAAAACAGGTCAATGCCATATATGGTTTTTTCAATATGCTGCTGCACATTCTGGAGGAATATGACCCGAGGCACATCCTTGTTGCATTTGATGTCAAGGGACCTACATTCAGAAAACAGAAGTATGATGCATACAAGGGGACCAGAAAGGAGACACCACAGGAGCTCCTGGATCAGTTTCCCATGCTTCGCGATGCTCTTGACAGGCTTGGCATAAAGAATGTCGGTCTGCAGGGATACGAAGCGGATGACATAATAGGTACCATGTCCCTTATCTCTGACAGGGAAGGTCATGATTCCCTCATCTATACAGGAGACAGGGATTCACTTCAGCTCATCTCCGACCATACACATGTAATGATGACGAAGAGAGGCACCACTGATGTGGAGGAATTTGACAGGGAACACTTAAAGGAAGTCTATCAGCTGGAACCTCTGCAGATAATTGACCTTAAGGGCCTGATGGGAGATGCTTCCGACAATATACCCGGAATTGCAGGAGTCGGGGAGAAGACAGCCCTGAAACTGCTCATGCAGTATCCGACAGTTGAGGAACTGTACGAACATATAGACGAGCTCCCGAAAAACAAGCTTCATGAGAAACTGGTGAACGGAAAGGATATGGCATTCTTCTCAAAGGAACTGGCCACCATATTCCGTGAAGTGCCTCTTGGTATTGGGATAGAGGACATAGGTTTTTCCGGACTTGACGATGATGTACTTTATGATGTACTGAGCTCTTTCGGGTTCAAATCCATAATAGGGCGTCTTGGTCTTAAGTCAAAGACTTCGGATTCAGTCGAGACCATAAGACCTGCAACAGAGCAGGAAATAGAAAAGATACTTGAAAACGCAGGAAGATTCCTCTCCTTCTGTCTTGATGAAGAGAAACTGTCCTTTGCCATAGATACTGAAAAGGAATATGAAGTCGTCTTCTCAAGGGACCTTTTTGGAGACGGTCTGAGACAGGACAGCGTGCTTCCTCTTTTTTCTTCAGTATTTGCAGATGAGAGCAGGGAAAAGATCCTATATGATGAAAAGGCTCTGCTTCATGTTCTTGGAAAAATGGGCATGGACATAAAGGGGGATGCCTTTGATGTAATGCTGGCTGAATATGTCATTAATCCTACCATGAGGGATTTTTCACTTTCAAATCTGTCGCTTAAGTATGAGACCACAGGTTCAGCCCATGCCCTCATAGGGATGAAGGAAAAACAGGCAGCAAGAATAGAAAAGGACGGCCTTACAACAGTATTTGATGACATAGAAAGACCGCTCTTAAGAGTCCTCTATGAGATGGAGGTGGAAGGATTCAGACTGGACAGGAAGCTTCTGAAAGAGCTTTCAGTACAGTACGAGAAGGATATCGATGCACTTCAGAGTGAGATCTATGAGCTTGCCGGAGGCTTGGAATTCAACATATCCTCCACAAAACAGCTGGGAGAGGTGCTTTTTGAAAAGCTCGGCCTTCCGGTGGTAAAGAAGAACAAGCGCGGATATTCGACTGATGCTGAAGTCCTGGAAAAGCTGTCCGGGATGCATCCGATAATAGACAGGATAAGTGAATACAGGCTCCTTACAAAACTTAAGAGCACATATATAGATGGACTTGAAAATGTAGTAGATGACCGTACCGACAAGGTGCACTCCACCTTTTCACAGATAACCACCGCAACAGGCAGGATATCAAGCCTTGAACCGAATCTCCAGAACATTCCTGTTAGAAGCAAATTCACTTCTGAGATAAGAAGGATATTCATACCTTCAGCTGATGACGGCTACATCGTGGCAGCCGACTATTCACAGATAGAGCTCAGGATCCTTGCCCATATCTCCCAGGATGCACACATGATAGATGCCTTCAACAAGGGTGAGGACATACACACCAGGACTGCTTCAGAGATATTCATGGTACCGAGGGAGGAGGTCACCTCACAGATGAGGAGCTCTGCAAAGGCGGTAAACTTCGGTATCGTATACGGCATCTCGGACTTTGGTCTGGCTAGAAACCTGGGTATCCCGAGGTACATGGCACAGGAGTATATTGCAAAGTATCTCTCTGAATTCAAGGGAGTTTCCAGATACATGAAGGAGATAGTGGAAAAGGCAAAGGAAGACGGATATGTAAAGACCCTTTACGGAAGGATAAGATACATTCCTGAGCTTGCTGTGTCAAACTACAACACCAGATCCTTCGGGGAAAGGGTGGCCCTTAATACCCCTATACAGGGAACTGCGGCAGACATAATAAAGCTTGCCATGATAAGGGTAAGGGACAGGCTGAAGGCTGAAGGGCTCACTTCAAAGCTAATATCCCAGGTACACGACGAACTGATCGTGGATACAGCTGCCGATGAGGTGGAAAAGGTATCAGACATACTTGTGTATGAGATGGAGCACATAATAGATCTTCTGGTGCCCCTGAAATCAAATGTGGCGATAGGAAAGACATGGCAGGAGGCAAAATGATGACTGTAATAGGACTTACAGGATATATATCAAGTGGCAAATCCACAATTTCAGAACACCTGAGTGAACTGGGCCTTGAGGTCATAGATGCAGATAAGATCGCACGGTTCATACTGGAACCGGGTCAGGAGGGTTATCTCAAAGTCCTGAGGGAATTCGGTCTTCAGTACCTCAAGATGGACGGCACCATAGACAGGAAAAAGCTTGGGCAGGATGTTTTCTCTTCAAAGATAAGGCTCAAGATGCTCAATGACATAACACATCCTCTCATAGTGGAGAAGATAAAGGAAAATTTAAAATCTGCTCATACTGAGTATGTTATAATAGACGCCCCGCTGCTGAAACAGGTGGGGCTGGACAAACTCTGTGATGAAGTATGGATAATAACTGTAGACCGGGACATACAGCTTAAGAGGCTCCTTCTTCGTGATGACCTTACAAGACAGGAAGCTCTTGACAGGATAGAGTCACAGGAAAAGATAGAGATAACCGAAAAGGATATAGTGTTTGAGAATAACGGTTCCGTTACGGAACTGCTTTATAAGGTGGACAGACATTTAAAGGAACTGGGTTATGAAGAGATTTCTTAAAGTGATGCTCGTACTGCTGATCATAGCAGCAATAGCATGCACTGCAGGATATTTTATCATCAGAAAAAGATATCCTCTCAAGTTTGAGGAACTCATAGGGAAGTATTCGGACAAGTATGCCATACCGGAAGATTTTGTCTGCGGAGTCATATGGACTGAGAGCAGGTTCAATGAGAAAGCCAAGTCCGGAGCAGGTGCAAGAGGACTCATGCAGATAATGCCGGAAACAGGGAAGTGGATCGCAAAGAAGCTGGAGATGTCTGACTTCAGCGAGGATATGCTTTTTGACCCGGAGATAAACATAGAGATGGGATGCTGGTATCTTTCATATCTCTCAAGGAAATTCGAAGGTGATGAGCTGAAGATCATGGCCGGTTACAATGCAGGTCCTGGCAATGTGGAAAAATGGCAGAAGGAAGGAAAATTTGAGCATTCAGACATAGTCTTTCCTGAAACTCAGAAATATGTAAAACGGGTAGATCATGCAAAGAAGATATACAGGTTCATTTACAATATTCATTAAGTTAACAGCACTCCTTGCTGTAGCATGCATGCTTTTCTGTTCCTGCAGCAGGGAGGAAGACATAATAGACATACTTGATCCAAGCATAGCATCCAATGCAAGTGAGATGCCTCTTCCAGATACAGACACTGAGGCTCAGAAGGATCTCATTCACTATAACCTTCCTAAGATCGAAGACATGCATCCCCTGGACAGCCACAGCATAGAAGTCGACAATCTCTTTTCACTGATATTCGACAGGGCTCTTGTGCAGAATTCGGACGGTAGCTTCTCAGGGGGAGTCATAGAATCCTGGAATATAGAGGATGACGGAAAACTGTATACATTCAATATCCGAAGCGGAATATCATTTCATGATGAGACACTTGGCACGGTGACTGCATACGACATAGAGTATGCTCTTAACTACATCATGGATGAAACTCATACAGAAGCATATAATCACGCCATGGCTGAAGGGATAGAAGAGATAACCGTAAAGAGCACCACCTCAATAACGGTGAAACTGAGTTCAAAGAAGCATGACATGTTAAGCCTCATGAACTTTTTCGTGGTACCTAAGGCTTACTATCAGGGAGAAACTTCCAGGACAAGGAAGACACCTGTCGGTACAGGAGCATACACTGTAAAGACCTTTGAGAAGGATTATTACATTCTGCTTCAGAGAAATGAATCATACTGGAAGAAGCTTCCGGTGTTTGGCCAGATAGAGGTCATACCTGTGGATGATAAGGAGGTTAAGCTCGGCAGCGACATATTCAATGATGTTGAGATGATATTCTCCACTTCATTTACTTCCGGGAGCCTCGGAAAGACAGGCCGTACCACGCTTAATCAGATCAGGACAGACAATCTATACTGTCTTTTAATGAATGTATATAACGACAACCTCAGCAAGAAGAATATACGTAAGGCCATCTCCTATGGCATAGACCGTACCGATATTGTAAGGGAATCCATGATGGGACTGGGTGAGATGACATATACTCCTCTTGTGGAGACATATTATGGGATCACAAACAGGATAGAGGGACTGTATTCCCAGAACATAAAGGAATCATATCAGCTCCTTAAGAGGGAGGGCTACTACATAGAGGAAATGGAGGAAGGTGAATATATTTTTACCTTAAGACTTGCCTATGAGGCAAGCCCTGCATCCTATGATCTCAACAAGATGATAGCCCAGGAGATAAGGAAGAGCCTAGAGAACCTGCACATAAAGGTGGAACTTGTAGGCTTTGCGGGGCAGGAGGAATTCGAAAAAGCGCTTTCTGGCGGGAATTTCCATCTTGCACTCTGTCAGTATCGGATAGGACCGGATTATGATCTTTCTGATCTTTTCAGTGGCATCAAGGGTCATTATTCCAACAGCAAGCTGAACGATGCCCTTAAAAGGTGCAGGACTGCAACTACAGATGAGGAAGTCAAGGAAGCATACACTGCAGTGCATGACATCCTGGTGGACGACATGCCTGTGATAGGGCTGTTCTTTGAGGAATACTCCCTCATCACCAGCTACGATATAACTGTTCCGGAAAAACTTGTAAACGGTAACATTTTTTCAAATATCTCTGAATGGGGATACAAGGGTAAGTGACATGATAGTCTTTTTGCTTATTGCCGCACTTCTGATCTTATATCTCATATCCATAAAGCCCGGAAAGCCCCTTGAAGACAGGGACTTAAGATTTGCTCACCGTGGTCTTCACGATCTTTCCAGGGGGATACCTGAAAATTCCTTAAGGGCATTCAGTGACGCTGTTGAGAAAGGCTTCGGCATAGAGATAGACCTCCACATGACAAAGGACGGGGAGATAGTGGTGTTTCATGATGATGACCTTGAAAGGATATGCGGAAAAAAGGGAGGCATAATGGAAACCGGGTCAGATGAGATAAGGGAGCTCCGCCTTTCAGGCACAGAGGAAAGGATACCTTTTTTGAGTGATGTTTTAAGCATGGTTGACGGAAAGGTCCCGATACTTGTGGAGATAAAATTCGAAAAGTCTGCAAAAGCCATCTGCAGCAGGGTCGATGAGATAATGAGGACCTACAGCGGCAGATACTATATACAGTCCTTTGATCCCAGGTGCCTTATATGGTACAGGAGGAACAGAAGGGACATAAAAAGGGGCCAACTGGTGGAGTTCTTTTCCAGAAACGGGACCAGACTGAACAGAGCTCTTGAGTATGTCTTAAGGAGCATGGTCATGAATCTCTTTTCAAGACCCAATTTCATCTCGTACAACATAAAGGATGCGGAGGAAGCCCTGAGCTTCAGGATAATAAGGAAGCTTTTCAGGCCAAGGATCGCTTACTGGGTGGTAAGGGACAAAAAAACTGCAGCAGAGCTGCAGGAAAAGGATCATATCGTCATATTTGAGGAGAACTGATCAGAGTTCTCCTTTTCTCTGTAATGCCAGCATGAGGTCCAGCATCCTTCCGTAGCTTTTCTTTTCGTCGGGTATGCCGTTGGATATCAGATATTCCTTGTAGACCTCGTCGCTTATCTCGGATATCTTCGTATCCTCGAATGGTTCCCAGTATTCACTTTCATACCTGAAATCCCGTTTTACACCTTCGTGAAGTCTGTCCCAGCACTCCCTGTATGCATCAACATCTGATTTGCGAAGTGAGATCAGAGCATAATTCAGGGCATGTACATAGGATGAATATCTAAGATCCTTCTCTTCGGAATTGGACAGAACATAGAAGGAGATGAAGTTGGCTTCATCCTCTCTGGCAAATCCCTGGAGATGAGAATATTCATGTGC
>CACZNR010000015.1 GCA_902782475.1 uncultured Eubacteriales bacterium | reverse complement strand
GACGCGGATACATATGACAAGGTCGTGGAACAGTTCAATGAGAGCCGCAGGGAACTGGGGCAGGTGGACATATACATGCTTCACTGGCCGATGTATGATTTCAAAGACAGATGGAGAGCCCTTGAAGACCTGTATCTTGACGGACAGATCAGGAATATCGCAGTAGCAAATTTCAAGAAACATCATCTTGAAGAGCTGCTGGGTTTTGCTAGGGTAAGACCGGTGATCGACCAGATCGAGGCACATGCATACCTTATGGATTATGACACCATCTCCTTCTGTCATGAGAATGACATTGCAGTCCAGGCATGGAGACCTCTTATGAGGACAGGCCCGATGCTTTCAAATACTGAGATACTCAAAGTCGCTGAAAAGCACGGAAAGACAGTAGCACAGGTATGCCTGAGATTCCTTCTGCAGAAGGATGTATGCATAGTGCCCAAATCCACCAAGGCATACAGGATGAAGGAGAACATATCACTTTTTGATTTTGAACTTGATGCTGAAGACATGGCTTTCATGGAGAGCCTCAATGTCGGATTCAGGACAGCAGATGATCCTGACAATTTTCCAAGGAGATAAATGATAGATTATGCCCAAGAAGATACTTATCGTTGATGATGAACCTAATGTTGTAAAGGGACTCAGATTCAGTCTCGAAAAGCAGGAGGGATACATAGTCGATGCTGCCTTTGATGGACAGAGTGCCGTTGAGACATTTGAGAATGATGAATATGACTTGGTACTTCTGGACCTGATGCTACCGAAGCTCAGTGGGCTTGAAGTCTGTGAGATCATCAGGAACAGGTCCAATGTTCCAATCATAATGCTCACTGCCAAAGGAGACGACATGGATAAGATAATGGGTCTTGAATATGGTGCGGACGATTATCTTACCAAGCCTTTCAATATGCTGGAACTCAAGGCCAGGATAAAGAATATATTCAGAAGGATCGAAAATATAGAGAGTGAAAGGAGCAAGAAAAAGATCGAGGCAAAGAACATCGTCATAGATCTTTTTGACAGGAGCGTGAAGGTAGGAGACAGGGATGTAAATCTTACCCAGAAGGAATTTGAGCTCCTGCAGCTCTTCATGACAAATCCCGGGCACATCTATGACAGGGAAACGCTTCTTGACCTTATCTGGAAACAGAAGGGAGATCTGCGTACGGTGGACGTCCACATCCGCAGACTTAGGGAAAAGATCGAAAAAGATCCAGCAATGCCGACATATATTATGACTAAGTGGGGAGTTGGGTACTATTTCTCAGAATAAAAGAAAGACCTCCATCAGATGGAGGTTTATTGTATTTATAATAATAATATTCCTTACATTCGCAGTAGCGATCTATACGTCTTCGCATATCCTGGAGGATACCATGATCAATCTCAGGATCTCGGATCTTACAGAATATGCAAATGATGTTTCCATGTCTCTTTCAAGTGACTTTCAGAGACATAATGCTTCCAATATCTATAATTACATAGTTAAAAAAGGCATAGAGTCAGGAGGAAGGATAATCGTGATAGACCTTTCTGGAGTTGTCCAGGCTGACAGCTTTTCCAGGCTCAATGGCTACATAATAAATACAAAAGAGGCCTACGAGGTAGTCCAGGAGGGAATGGACACCTCCTATGGTTTTCATAAGATATATGACAGTGACGACACAGGTAATTTTACCTGGAGCATAAATATGGTATCTGCCATAATAGATGACTCAAGGACTGTCGGGGCAGTGATTATAGTCCAGAGCATAGCCGACATAGTACAGAGGATAAATCAGATCCAGCTCAGATACTATGTGATCTATGCAGTTTCGATGCTCATACTCATAGTCATATTCGGCTTCCTGATCAACAGGATACTCTATCCTCTAAATGAACTCAGAAAGGGAACTGAGGCCATCTCAGGGGGAGATTTCTCCAAGAGGGTGAAGGTCAGCGGTAGGGACGAATTTGCAAGCCTTGGCGAAGCTTTTAATACCATGGCTGTGAGACTGGAGGACGTCGACAGGGCAAGGAGCGACTTCATATCAAATGCCTCCCATGAGCTCAAGACACCTCTTACTTCAGTAAAGATACTTACGGAATCCATACTTTATGAGAACGGTGTGGAAGAAAGCGTATACAAGGATTTCCTTGGCGAGATAGACAAGGAGATAGACAGGATGACTGAACTTGTAAACGATCTTCTTTTCATGACACGTCTGGAGAACCTGGATCCTGACGCTCTTCCGATAGAGAACACGTCAGTTACTTCCATAGTGGACGAAGTCATGGATTCCCTCAGGCAGATAGCAGACCAGAAGGGGATACTCCTTACAAAGGACCTCAGATATACAGGCAACATCGACTGTCTCAGGGGCCATCTCAAGCATGCCATCTCTAACCTGGTGGAGAACGGGATAAAATACACAGAGCAGGGAAGTGTGACCATCAGGACATCAAAAGAGAATGACAGCTGTGTATTTGAGATCATAGATACGGGCGAAGGCATAGCCAAAAAGGAACAGGAAAAGATATTTGAACGTTTTTACAGGGTATCAAAATCAAGGACCAGGGAGACCGGCGGTTCAGGCCTTGGTCTCTATATAGTGCAGAGAGTTGCCGTGCTCCATAATGGATCAGTGTCTGTGGAAAGTGAAGAAGGAAAAGGTGCTGTGTTCAGCCTGAGGATACCTATCTCAGCTTCATTGAAGAGATCAGCATCAGACAAGGAGGACAAATGAACAGAAGATATAGGATCATGGTAATGATGCTGGCTCTGCTATTCTTATTCTCATCATGTACGGGCAAGGGGGATGACAGTAATGTCATCGACATCGACCCGGAGGAACAGGCCCTCAACTATGATGACAGCAATGCAGTCCTCTACTATGTAAATGAAGATTACTCAATGCTCGTTGGAGTTGAAAAGGAGATAGAGATACCTGTGAGCAGCAATGTTGAATTTGCTGTCATGGAGGAACTTATAGCAGGCTATCCCAACGGAAAGGACGCGATACGCTCCATAGTCAATCCTGCAACAAAGATACTGTCCATAACAAGGAACGGAAATTCCATAACTGTCATCCTCAGCAAGGAGTTCCTTGACTGGAGCTTCATACCTGATACTTATCTTGATTCGGGCAATACCGATATCATAAAGCAGCTCACGGTATACTCAGTTGTCAACAGTCTTGTGGAGACCGCCTTGTGTCATAATGTCCAGATAATGGTGGACAAGAATGGAAACGGATCAGGCCAGAGGATCAGGCTCAACGAGGTAGGCATGGGCGGAAACGGAGTGCTCGGACAGCTTACAAGACAGAATTCGTACATACTGACATCGGAGAAGGTACTTGAGGAGATATTCATTTCCCTTGCAAACAGGGATTACATCTCTCTTTATGACAATGTTGCTGCCATCGGTACTGACGGCAGTGAGAGACCTGTACTCAACAGCTTTGTTACATCCATGCAGTCCATGGATGTGTCGCTGGAGTACTTCAATCTTGAGGAACGTACTGACCAGAGTTCACAGGAACACAAGATAATCATGTGTGATTATGTGATAGTGGATTCAGACGGAGAACGTATGGAATTTAAGAACATCCCTGTCAAACTCATCAGGGAGAACGGATTGTGGAAGATTAGCTATGACATGCTACAGAAACTGTTTGGTTAGGATACTTTCATTTGCCTTTGCAATGATGCTGCTGCTTTCAGGCTGTTCATCGCTGAGGGAAAATGACGAGAAAATGGTGATCACGAACAAGAATCAGGAAGAGAATGTGGGGAAACTGCATTACTATCCTTTGCTGTACACTTCAGACAGGCTCTCAAGCCAGATAAATTCATACACGGAGCTTGTGGAGCTTGATGACTGGAGCTCCAGCGCCAGGACCATTCTCTACAGATGCTTTGAGGATGCTTCGATCCGTGTATTCGGCATATTTGCGGACTTCATCGATCTGGAGGACATGATATTCACCGGAGACATACTGAACATTTACATGTCATCCGATATATACATAAACGACAATCAGCGATTTGATCTTGCCACCCTTATGACTGATACCATGGTCAGGAATTTCAGTGTAAACTACGTAAATATCGTCATAGGCGGGACAGGACCAAGCATAAACGGTTATCCTCTGGGCCTCATGGAATATCAGGAGGGGTCTCTTCTTGAACTGTATGAACAGCAGGAGAACATCATAGCTGAGAACAGTGAAAGCTACATGAAGAACTTCGGGCTCTACTTTGTTGATGAAGAGAACGGATTCGTGATACCTGAAGTAAGGAGCATCACCATAAACGGCGGTGTATCAAACAGTACTGTCCTCAACATCCTGGAAGAGATGTCCATGGGTCCGAACATATACCCGGAGTATATGACACCCCTCAGCAATACATTCATAAGACGTTCACTGAAGAGGCTTTCAGATGAGAAGCTCAGTGAATATTTCACATACGAGAACGGAGTCTTTTCTCTTTTCAATGCAAATCAGTTCTTCACCATAGGAGAGAACAATCCAAACATCAACCTGTATCTTTCCAGCATGTACTGTACCCTCAAGGGCCTCATGCCTGACATGGAGAGGCTCGTGTGTCACTGGAGCAACAAGGTGACCATCATGGAGGACTCCAAGGCAAATGAATATCTGGGAGACATCGTAAGCATCTATCTCCCAAAGGACGATATGATATCCATAGAAAAGATAGACCGTGTCATCTCCTCTGATGATGTGATGGATGAAAGCGTCATGCTGGAGCTCCTTGCCAGGGGAAAGATAAAGGGTGACCCGAACGACGTCATATCAGTATTCCCGGGAGGACTGACCAAGGATGACCTCATAGGAATGAGATACAATGGGGACTGCCTTATACTTGACTTCAACGATGATTTCATCGTCAGCCTCAGCAGACTTACAGATCAGGGCATAGATCTCATGATATATTCCATAGTGGATACCTTCTGTGAGATACCTCCGGTAAAGAGAGTACAGATCCTTGTGAACGGAAAGACAGTGGAGGAACTGGAATACGGCAACATCAGCATAAAGAGTCCGCTTTTCTTCAATCCCGGGATCATAAGGAAATAGAAAAAACAGGAATATACTGCGAAAATATATTATAATATACAGACACTATAGCAGGAGGTTGAAATGAGAATCGTATCTTTCTTTCAGCAGTTAATGACAGATCCGCTTTCGGCTGTGCTTTATCTTCTTATATCGTTCTTTGCAATGTGCGTTGCCATCTCCTTTCATGAATGGGCGCATGCATTTGCAGCATACAAGCTTGGGGATCCGACTGCCAAAAATCTTGGAAGGATGACGATAGACCCGTTTGCCCACATAGATCTTCTCGGAGCAGTGATGTTCGTCGTTTTCGGATTCGGATGGGCAAAGCCTGTGGTAGTGAACTCAAGGAACCTTAAGCATTACAGAAGGGATGACGTGATAATCTCTCTTGCAGGACCGGTCATGAACCTCTTTCTCGGGTTTGTATTTTGCGGGCTGCTGGTGTTCGTCAGCACACTGACAGATGAGTATTACATCAGGCTCCTTCTCAACTATCTTGCAGTGCTTAATCTGAACTTTGCAGTATTCAATATCATACCGATCTATCCTCTGGATGGATTCCATGTAGTCACGAGCATATTCGTAAGGAAGCATTATGGCGTCGTGGAGTTCCTGAGGAAGTACGGAAGCTATATCCTTCTCATACTCATCCTTACGGATATCATCGACATAGTTGTGGGATGGGCTGTTGGCGGTCTTTACGACCTCTTCACAGGTCTTTTCATAAGGATATTTTTCTGAGGTCGGTCAATGGAGAAATATCAGCTGAAATTAAGTAATTTTGACGGGCCCCTTGATCTGCTGCTTCATCTCATCTCAAAGGCAAAGATCGAGATAAAGGACATATTTGTCTCAGAGATCACGGAACAGTATCTTGAATACATAAGGAACAGCAACATAGACGATCTCGAGAGCACCAGTGAGTTCCTTGAGATGGCGGCCACCCTTCTGTATATCAAGTCCCGTTCGCTCCTGCCTAAGGAAAGGGATATCCAGGAAGAGGAGTCACCTGAAGACGAGCTCGTAAGGAGACTTGAGGAGTATAAGAAATACAAGGAAGCTGCTCTTTCCATGCGCGAGTTTGAGAAGGACAGCAAGGGCATATACTATAAGCTCCCTGAAGAGATCATCGATACCAGGGATTCCATATATATAAATGCTGATGTGGATCTGCTGGTACAGGCTTTCAGGGACCTGCTGAAAAAGGTAAATGAGAAACCCTCTGAAAGTGACCATGTGGTCATAACGCAGGATTATGTCTCCATGCATGCCCAGATGAGGATGATCACCTCAAGGCTCAGGAAGGAAAAAAAGATAGACTTTTTCAGCCTCTTCTCTGAGAATCCAACAAGGATGGAGATAGCAGTCACATTTTACGCACTGCTGGAGCTCATATCCCAGGGAAGGATAATAGTGGCACAGGACGATACGTTCGGAAACATAAGCATCGAACGGAAGGAAAAGAAGAATGAATCATGAAGAACTGATAGGTATAATCGAGAATCTGCTTTTTATGGCGGGTGAGTCAGTGAGCATCAGGGAGATCTCACGCATCACAGGGATGAGCTTTGAAGAGGTATCCTTGGCTGTGGATGAAGAGATCAGAAGAAGGGAAGAAGGTCATGGGCTGCTGCTTCAGAGATTTGACGACAATGTACAGCTCGCCACAAGAAAGGAATATTCTGAATATATAGTTGAACTGCTGGGCGAAAAGACGGAAGAGGAGCTCTCGAATGCAACTCTTGAGACGCTCTCCATAATCGCCTACAAGCAGCCTGTCACAAGGGACGAGATAGAGAAGATAAGGGGAGTCTCCTGCAGCTATACCATTAATGCACTTCTGGACAGGAAGCTTATATACGTGGCAGGAAGAAGGGACACCCTGGGAAAACCAAAGCTTTACTGCACTACAGAGGATTTTCTCAGATATTTCAACATCAGCTCCGTGGAGGAACTGCCTCCTATAGAGAACGAGGAAGAACAGGTAACAGACAATGGTATGACGGATACTGACATACCGGACAGTGAGGAACAGGAATGAGACTTGCAAAATTTATGGCGGATGCAGGAGTAGCATCCAGAAGAAAGAGTGAAGACCTCATAAGGGAGGGGGTAGTCAGGGTAAACGGAAGCTATATATATGATCCCGCTACCAACGTTGATCCTGAGGTGGACACTGTATACGTTTCAGGTAAGAAGATAACAGTAAATACGAAGAAGATCTACATAATGCTCAACAAGCCCACAGGATGCGTATCCACATGTCAGGATGACAAGGGAAGGCAGACTGTGCTTGACTATGTAAGGGACATAAAGGAAAGGATATACCCCATAGGCCGTCTCGATTACAATTCAGAAGGACTTCTCCTTCTTACAAATGACGGAGAGCTGGCAAACAAGCTCACACATCCAAGGCATGAGGTGTCAAAGAGGTATTATGTGGCCCTTGACGGCATACTTGGCGAAGAGGACAGGGAGACTCTTGAAAAGGGCGTCATGCTGGAGGAAGGCAAGACTGCTCCGGCTCACATAAAGATCATGAGAGCCGAAAAGGGAAGGACAGAGCTTACAATAACCATCCACGAGGGAAGGAACCGTCAGGTAAGACGCATGTTTGAGACAGTGGGAAAAAGAGTCGTATTCCTTAAGAGGATAAGCGAAGGCGACATCAATCTGGGACCTCTCAAAAAAGGCAGATACAGACATCTCACAGAGGAAGAAGTAGCTTACCTCAAGAGCATAAAGTAATAGTTTATCCAACATCCCTATGATATAATCTATCGTAGAGAAGTTTGGAATTCAATTTCAATAGATCACAGGAGGAACATAATGGAAAACAGTATTTCCATTGGTATGGAAAGGATCCAGAGACTGATCGATCAGGATTCTTTTGTAGAGATCAATTCTTCATACAGGCTCCCGAATTCTGTATTCGGATACCAGGATGTCAGCATCGAAGGCGAAGGTGTCGTAACAGGATTTGGAACCATCGGTGGAAAGAAAGTATGTATTGCTGCTCAGTCTGTTGACAGACTTGGAGCATCTTTCAGTATAGGACAGGCAAGAAAGATTCTGGAGATCATGGAGAATGCCGAAAAATCAGGCGTTCCTATGATTTTTTTATGGGATTCCGAAGGTGCAAGGGCTCAGGAGGGTCCTAATGCAGTTCATGCCTACAGCATGGTCATGAAGAAGATGGCTGAGCTGTCAGGAGTGATACCTATCCTGTCTGTGGTACTTGGAAAGCTCATGGGAAGTGCAGCATTCATGACATCACTTTCTGATTTCACACTGATGACGAAGAAGGGCAGTGAGCTTGGACTCAAGAGTGACAAGGTAGTAAGAGTGGCATTCTCTCTCCCGGATGACGTGGACGTGAATGATGCTGACAACAATGCTGAAGAAGGCACATGTCACATCGTATGTGAGGATGAGGAAGATGCATTCGCTCAGCTCAAGAGACTTCTTAAGTGCATACCGTCCAACAATCTTGAGGATACATACATACTTGAAAACGACGACAGCATATACAGGAAGACCACTGGCGGGGATCTGTTCGAGCTGGTAAAGAATTCTGCTGACGGAGAAGTATTCTTTGAACTGCAGAAGGGCTATGGCTGGAACCTTCACATAGGTTTCGTATCATATGGCGGCCTGGTGGCAGGAGTCATCATGAATGAACCCGGAAAGCCTATCTCAAAGCATGATGCGAAAAAGGCAGCAAGATTCATATATTTCCTGGATGCATATCATATCCCGATCATTTCATTCGTTGACAACGACGGTTCAGACCTGTCACATAACCAGAGCTCTCTGAAGGCAATGTCCAAGATGATCTATGCATATGGCGAAGCAACAGCCCCTATGATAAGCATCATAGCCGGAAGAGCCATAGGAGACGGATATACAGCAATGAGCAACAAGGCCAACGGAGCCGATATAGTGTATGCCTTCAAGGATGCAAGGATCGGCGCCATGGATGAGGATCTCGGAAGTCTGATATTATTCGACGGAAGGAACGACAAGCAGGAAGAATATGCAAAAGCTTTCCTGAGCACTGAAACTGCTGCACAGCAGGGCCTCATAGACAAGGTCATCGATCCTTCAGATCTCAGATTCGAGATAATAAAGGCTCTTGACATAGTCATAAACAAGAGAGTCGATACCCATAGCAAAAAGCATGGAATCTTACCTTTGTAAGGAGGCCGCTTATGAATTTTATGGGAATAGAGTTTACTGCAGCTGAATTCGCCATAGCCCTTATACAGGTGCTCAATACGATACTTCTGCTGGTACTTCTTGGAAAACTTCCCCGCAAAGAGGAAAAGGAACTGCCTGTCAGGACTGAGAACAGGACAGCAGTACTGCCTGAAAAGGACGATGATACTGAGCTCGTTGCAGTCATTGCGGTAGCCATCGCTGAATTCGAGGGCACTGATCCTGAAAACGTAAGGATAAATGATATCAGGGAAGTCAGGAAGGAAGAAAGAACAGGATACAGGTCAAACTGGTCCATAGTAGGAAGAAGAGAACAGGTTAATAGATATATTTGAGGTACATGTTATGAAAAGATACAGAATTAATGTCAATGGAAAAACTTATGATGTTTCAGTAGAGAGTCTTGGAGAGACCGCAGCAGCTCCTGCAGCAGCACCTGCAGTACAGCCGGCAGCACCTGCAGCAGCTCCTGAAGTCAAGGAAGAAGTCAAGGAGGCAGCTCCTGTTGTTTCAACAGTAGTTCCTGACGGAGAGAAGATAGAGGCTCCAATGCCTGGAACCATCCTTGAGGTAAAGATCCAGGTAGGTGATACCGTAAAGAAGGGAGATCCTGTATTCGTACTCGAAGCCATGAAACTTGAAAACGACATCAATGCTCCTTGTGACGGGACTGTAGCTTCCGTAAACGTTTCAAAGAGCACAGTGGTAAACGTTGGCGACGTTCTAGCTGTAATCAAATAAGAGGTGCCATATGGGTAAAGTCTGTATAACTGATACGATACTGCGTGACGCCCATCAGTCCCAGGCTGCAACGAGGATGAGGACTGACGAGATGCTGAAAGCCGCAGAGATAATGGACAAGATCGGTTACTGGTCCATAGAATGCTGGGGCGGAGCAACTTTCGATACATGTATGAGATTCCTCAATGAAGATCCGTGGGAAAGGCTCCGTAAACTGAAGGCTGCAATGCCTGACACAAAGCTTCAGATGCTCTTAAGGGGACAGAACCTCCTTGGATACAAGCACTATGCTGATGACGTGGTGGATCTGTTCGTTAAGAAAGCCATAGAGAACGGCATTACCGTAATAAGGATATTCGATGCCTTAAATGACATAAGGAACATAAAGACAGCAATGGAGGCTACCATCAAGTATGGTGGCTGGCCTGAGGCATGCATCTCATATACAACGAGCCCTGTTCATACCCTGGACTATTTCGCAGAGCTTGCAAAGAAGATGGAAGAGCTCGGAGCTAAGTCAGTGTGCATAAAGGATATGGCAAACATACTCCTTCCATATGATGCATATGAACTGGTAAAGAAGATAAAGGAAAAGGTAAGCGTTCCGATCCATATACATACCCATAACACCACAGGAACAGGTGACATGGTATACCTTAAGGCCATAGAGGCAGGAGCTGATATAGTGGATACAGCTCTTTCTCCGATGGCAAACGGAACATCACAGCCTTGTACAGAGTCCATGGTCGCTACCCTCATGGGTACGGAATATGATACAGGCCTGGACCTCGGTCAGCTGACAGAGGCTTCAACAGCCATAAAGCCTGCAGTTGAAAGGTTGAGAAAAGACGGATTCATATCCACAAAGGTACTTGGAGTGGACGTAAATACACTTCTGTATCAGGTACCTGGCGGCATGCTGTCAAACCTCATCAATCAGCTCAAGAATGCCAATGCAGAGAACAGGCTTCTGGAAGTCCTTGAGGAAGTTCCGAGAGTAAGGAAGGAATTCGGCTATCCTCCTCTCGTAACACCTACGAGCCAGATAGTCGGTACACAGGCAGTCATGAACGTGCTCTCAGGAGAGAGATACAAGGTTGTCTCAAAGGAATCCAAGGGACTCCTTAAGGGTGAATACGGTAAGCTTCCTGGTGAAGTGGACGAAGATGTAAGGAAGAAGTGCATAGGGGATGAGGAGATAATCACCTGCAGACCTGCAGATCTTATCGAACCTGAACTTGATCACTACAGAGAACTACTGGAGGGACAGATCGAGCAGGAGGAGGACATCCTTTCATACGCAATGTTCCCGCAGGTAGCACCAAAGTTCTTTGAGTACAGAAAGAACAAGCTGTACGGACTTGATGTGAATGAACTGGATAAGAAAAACATAATCTATCCATTATGAGATCGAAATTAGAAGGAGAAGAAAGACAGATGAAGATTTTATTGGTAAATGACGACGGTATTGAAGGTGTTGGCCTGATCGCCCTTGTAAAGGAGCTTTACGGCAAGCACGAGATCTATGTAGTTGCCCCAAAGCATGAGTGCAGCGGCAATTCACACGCACTTAACTTCAGGACTCCTATTATGGTGACCAAGACCACCATACCTGGATATGAAGATGTTCCGGCATGGTATGTTGACGGTTCACCTGCAGACTGTTCAAGGATCGCACTTACAGTCATACTTAAGGATAACCTTCCGGATATCTGCCTTTCAGGAATAAACCGTGGACCTAACATGGGCGTAAATATCCTCTGGTCCGGCACCACAAATGCTGCTACACAGGCAACACTTCACGGTGTCAGGGCACTGGCATTCTCACATGTATGCTTCACAAATGAGCCTGAGGGATTCGTATATGCAGCAAAGTTTGCAAGAAGACTTGCAGAGATGGCTGACAAGTTCAAATTCCCGGTAAGGACCATCCTGAATGTAAACTTCCCGAACCTTAATGAAGTGGTTCCGAAGAAGGTCGTAGTTACAAGGATGAGCAACACCAACTGGTTCGGCGGATACACAGTAGTAGAAGAAGTCGATGAGAACAATGTCTCCTACAGAGTGCAGAGCAACTACCGTCCTGATGACGGTCCTGGCGATGACGCATATGAGATCAGACAGGGAAATATCTCCATCACTCCTCTCATATCCGAATTTACAGATGAAAGAGCCCTTGATGGAATAGAGTTCCTTAACGATATGGAAATCTGATTTGAACATTAAATTGTTGCTATGATATAATCAAACGGGGTGCAAAAGCCCCGTTTTAGTTTTGTTTAGGGGAATTCGTTAAAAATGGACAACAACAAATCCGATCTTCTGGCAAAGATCCGCAATGAATACAGCACATACAGCAAGGGACATAAAGCCATAGCCAATTACATACTGGATAATTATGACAAGGCAGCTTTCATGACTGCCAGTGTTCTTGGGGAGACTGCCGGGGTCAGTGAATCAACGGTAGTGAGATTTGCCTATGCGCTTGGATACAGTGGCTATCCCAAGCTTCAGAAACATCTTCAGGAGATAATCAAGAACAAGCTCACCAACATACAGAGACTCAATATGCTGGAAGGAATGTCCACAGAAGAAGTCATCACAGCCATCAACAAGATGGAGAGCAAGAACCTGAGGGCTACTTTTGAGAATCTTGACATCGAGACCTTTGACAAGGTCACGGAAGATCTCATAAATGCAAAGAGGATATATGTGATAGGATTCAGGAGCTGTGCACCGCTTGTACAGTTCATGGTCTATTATCTTGGATACATTTTTGACAATGTCCATCAGATAACCATCGGTACATCCGATATCTATTCCCAGCTGGTACACGTGAATGAGGGAGACGTGGTGATAGGAATGGCTTTCCCGAGGTATTCCTCACAGACGGTTGAAGGTGTGAAGTTTGCAAAGGAGAGACATGCAAAAATAATCACCATTACAGACAACAATCTGTCTCCGCTTTACAATCTTTCGGATCACTGCATCCTCACGAAGAACAACATCAATTCCTTCGTGGATTCTTTCGTTGCACCATTAAGCATAATAAATACGATGATCATACTCGTAGGACTCAAGAAGAAGGATGTCCTTACGGAAAACTATTCCATCATGGAGAACATATGGCGTGAAAAGCACGTTTATGCCGTTCATGATTATGCACCTCTGGAGGAAGAGAGCAGTAAATGAGATTAGCAGTCATAGGCGGGGGACCTGCCGGGATGATGGCAGCCATTGCTGCTGCAGGATCCTGTCAGGTCGTTTTATTTGAAAAGAATGAAAAGCTGGGGAAGAAGCTCTTCCTTACCGGAAAGGGAAGATGTAATATCACGAACGCCAGGGACAGGGAGGATTTCTTTGACAACATACCCAAGAATCCAAGGTTCCTTTACAGTGCGTTCTCGTCTCTGGATAATACAGAACTGGTGGAATTCTTTGAGAACAATGGCCTTCCGACAAAGGTGGAACAGGGAAAAAGGGTGTTTCCCGTTTCTGACAAGTCAAGTGATGTCATAAGGACACTTGAGAAAGTCCTGAGACAGAAGGGCGTAGAGGTAAGGCTTCACAGCAGGATAACTGACATACTGGCTGTTGACGGCAAAGTCACCGGCATAAAGACTGACAGGGGAACGGAGAAGTTTGACAGGGTCATACTGGCTTCCGGCGGAATGTCGTATCCCGTTACAGGAAGCGACGGATATTTTCATGAACTTCTGGCAGAGAAAGGACATACAGTTGTGCCGGTCCATCCTTCCCTCATACCGTTGGTGGCAAAGGACCAGCAGTTCTGCAGGGAACTGATGGGACTGTCCTTAAGGAATGTGAGGCTCACACTCACTGAAAAAGGCAGGGAGATGTTTACGGATGTGGGCGAGATGCTGTTTACACATTTTGGCGTCACCGGGCCGCTGGTGCTTTCAGCAAGTGCACACATCAAAGACTATGATTTTTCCGACACCTGCATCCATATAGACCTGAAGCCGGGCCTTGATGAAAAGGAACTGGATGAAAGGCTCATAAGGGATATAAGGGAATACAATACTGTTACCATCAAAAACATGCTGAGGAAGCTCCTGCCACAGGCAATCATAATTCCTGTGCTTAAGGATGCAGGGATAGATCCTGACAAGAAGACCAGCTCACTTACAAAGGAAGAGAGACATGGTCTTGTAAGGGCAGTGAAGGATCTTCAGGTCAAAATAGAGAAGACAAGGAAACTGGAAGAAGCTATAATAACAAGGGGAGGGGTCGAAGTAAAAGAAGTAAATCCTTCCACTATGGAGAGCAAGGTCATAAAAGGACTTTATCTTGCCGGAGAGCTCCTGGATGTGGATGCATATACTGGGGGATACAATCTTCAGATAGCGTTCTCAACAGGCTATCTTGCCGGTAAGAGTGCTTCAAATATATAAGTTAAAGGGAAGTAAGAATTTTGGAACTTGGAATATTCAATCACATAGGTGAAGTACTTGACCTGTACAACACCAAGAAAGACAGCTATAAGCTTATAGCGGAGGAGATAAGGGATTATTTTGATAAATACATCTTCCCTGAGAGCGAGTACGAGCTCCAGATGATCTACAGGATCAAGTCTGCTTCAAGCATCAGGGAGAAACTCATAAGGAACAATTATGATGTCATCAGCATGGATGCGGAAGGCGTCCTTGCTTCCCTCAGGGACGTGATAGGGCTGAGGATCGAATGCAAGTTCATAGAGGAAGAGAAATATGCATATGATCTTCTGAAGGCCATGTTCGACCAGACAGAGGACAGCATCTTCTATTACATGCCACAGATGCCAAGGATCAGGCTCAAGCTGTCTGAAAAGCAGCCGCAGACCCAGAAAAACGGTTTTGAGATCTACAAGATAGACGGCTACTTCATGATGGGAAAGGAGACCGTGAATTTTGAGCTTCAGATAAAGTCACTGGTCAATTCCTTCTGGAGCGAGATAGAGCACAG
>CACZNR010000014.1 GCA_902782475.1 uncultured Eubacteriales bacterium | reverse complement strand
TTCTGCAATA
The DNA here is from genome assembly GCA_902782475.1 of uncultured Eubacteriales bacterium. Taxonomy (GTDB): domain Bacteria; phylum Bacillota; class Clostridia; order Christensenellales; family Christensenellaceae; genus QANA01. The sequence continues at coordinate 10,724 of CACZNR010000014.1, read as the reverse complement.
CTGTTGCAGGCATATCCGGAGGTGTGCAGGCTACACCTGCCATAGGAAGCGGGCAGATCGATGATATCGTCATCTTCCCTCTGGCAAGGACTCCTTCAGTATTCAGCGGTATCCTTGTTGCTCTTGACAAAAAGACCGGAAAGGAAGTCTGGAGATACAAGATGAAGCATTATGCCTGGAGTTCTCCTGTACTTACCTATTCAGACAACGGAAAGCCATATCTCTTCCAGTGTGATTCAGGAGGTAATCTGCATAAGATAGACCCTCTTACAGGAAAACTTCTTTCAATGATCAACCTTGGGGATGCAAATATCGAAGCTACCCCTGCAATTTTTGACAATACTCTCGTGGTAGGTACCAGGGGAATGAAGATATTTGGTGTGGAGATCTCCTGATGGATATCAGCTACAGATTCGATTCTAAAGTATACAGTACCATATGTGACCATGGCCTCATCATCAACGGAGACCATGTTGGTTTAGGAGTAAGCGGTGGGAAGGATTCCATGGCTCTTCTTGAGAGCCTCCTGAATATGAAAAGACACTTTCCCGATGTCCGGCTTTCGGTCCTTCATTTTGAACATGGCCTTAGAGGAGAAGAATCTGAGCAAGACATGGACTTTGTGGTCTCATATTGCAGACAGAAAGATATCCCCTGCTTTTATGAGCGTGCAGACGTCAGTTCCTATGCAGAGAAGAATGGCATGAATCTCGAAGATGCTGCAAGGACATTACGTTACTCCTTTTTTGAAAGATGTGCTGAAAAATACCATATCGATAAGATCGCAGTGGCACACCACATGAATGATAATGCAGAGACTTTTCTTTTCAGTCTTCTGCGTGGGGCAGGTACAAGGGGGCTTAAGCATATGAGTTATATGAGCGGAATGATCATCCGCCCTTTTCTCGATGTCACAAGGGCTGATATAGAGATGTATATAAAGGCAAATCAGATCCCCTTCAGAGAGGATTCAACGAATGCTGATATCAGGTATTCGAGAAATTATATCCGTCAGGTCGTCCTTCCTTCTCTTGAGAATATAAATCCGAATGCCGTAGAGCAGATAGCAAGAGCTTCTTCTATACTGACTGAAGAGCACGATTATATCCGGGAGCAGGCTTCTGCACTTTTTGATGAACTGGCTTCAGCTGAAGAAGAGCACAGTATCATATTCAGGCTGAATGACCTTTTTCCTCTGCACATAGTGCTCATAAAGTCGCTCATTTCCATGGCCGCATACAGACTTGTTCCTGAACTGAGGGATCTTACTTCAGACCATCTGCAGACCATTGCAGGGTTTGTAAAGGACAGAAAGGCCAATGCAAGATACATGCTGCCATATGGCCTTACTGCATACACAACGTACGATTTATTGATTATTACCAGTAAAATGTATAAAATAGACGAGGTACAGCCGATCGCGGTAAGCATCCCTGTAACAGAAGGAACTGGCTTTATTCTTTCCATAACTGATGCCGACCGTCCGGAACGATTTCCTGCAAAGGACTCCTGTATTCAGTTCATAGACGGAAAGAAGCTCCCTTCAGATCTTGTAATAAGGACAAGAAGAGACGGAGATGTTTTTCATCCGCTTTCACTCGGAGGTACTCAGAAACTCAAGAAATGGTTTATAGACCATAGGATCTCTTCTGCGGAAAGAGACAGGCAGTTGCTGCTGTGTGACGGAAATGAAGTTCTCTGGATCATAGGTCATGCCATAAGCGACAGACTTAAGATAGATGATGATACAGAAAGAGTAAAAAAGATCTCATTTTCATGGTTGAGCGAAGGTGGATTATGAAGAATTTAATGGAAAACGATATCGAAAAGATACTGTTTGACAATGCTCAGATAAATAAAAAGATAAAGGAACTTGCCAGACAGATAGAGAAAGACTACAGGGACAAGGATCTTGTCACCGTATGCGTTTTAAACGGCGCTTCTGTTTTTTATTCCAATTTGATACTTGAGATCAATATACCTCTTGAGATGAATTTTATCAGAGTATCGAGTTATGGTCATGGTACCCTGAGTTCAGGCAACATAAGGACGTTGTACGACCTTGAGACCAATATCAACGGAAAGGATGTACTGATCATCGAAGATATCGTCGACTCCGGTCATACCCTGCTGACTCTCAAAAATCTTTTCCTGGGAAGAGGTGCGAATACGGTAAAATGCTGTTCGCTTCTTGATAAACCTTCCCGAAGAGAGGTAGAGATCGAGCCGGACTATTCCGGTTTTACTATCCCTGACGAATTCATAGTCGGATATGGACTTGATTTTGCGGGAAAATACAGAAATCTGAAATATATCGGGGTGTTGAAGCCCGAGATCTATAAATAGTTTTTAATACAGGAGGAAATCAGGTGAAGAAATTTTTAAAAGGGCCTTTCATATATTTGATCCTTATTTTGGCTATCATCCTTGTTGCCCAGGCGATTGTAAAGAACAATAATCAGGATAGCTCAGTGATCAGCTATACCGACTTTCTTAAAAAGCTCAGCGATGGAGAGATAACCAGGATCAACATTCAGGGATATGAAGCTGTTGCTCTGGCAAAGGATACAAAGATAAAGCCAGATACTTTCCCGGGCAGATATGACTACTATACATATCTTCCTTCCTATTATCAGATAGACGTGGACTTCAAGGCTGCTCTTAAAGTAGATGATCTTTCAAAGAGCAGTGTTATCATAACATACCAGCGCATAGAGAATACTTCAATATGGCTTGATGTGATACTTCCTTATGTGCTTCCTCTGGTAGCACTGGGATTCCTCTGGTTCTTCATGTTCAGGCAGACATCAGGACGTAATGCCATGAATTACGGTAAGAGCCGTGCAAAAATGACCATGGGTGAAAACATAAACAAGACATTCGCCGATGTTGCCGGTGCCGACGAGGAAAAACAGGAACTGGAAGAGATAGTTGAATTTCTGAAGAATCCTCAGAGATTTACACAGTTTGGCGCGAGGATACCGAAGGGAGTCCTTCTTGTAGGACCTCCAGGATGTGGTAAGACACTGCTGGCCAAGGCTGTTGCCGGTGAAGCCAGGATCCCGTTCTTCAGTATCACAGGTTCTGATTTCGTAGAGATGTTCGTAGGTATGGGTGCAGCAAGAGTAAGAGATCTCTTTGATAATGCAAAGAAGAACTCCCCATGCATCATTTTTATTGACGAGATCGATGCAGTAGGCAGACAGAGAGGTGCTGGACTTGGCGGAGGACATGACGAAAGAGAACAGACTTTAAATCAGCTTCTTGTAGAGATGGATGGTTTTGTCGTTAACGAAGGCATAATAGTACTGGCTGCAACCAACCGTGTTGATATACTTGACCCGGCACTTTTGCGTGCAGGCAGATTTGATAGGCAGATAGTCGTTAATATACCAGACGTAAAGGGCAGAGAAGAGATCCTTAAGGTCCATTCCAAAGGCAAGCCATTAGGGGAAGATATTGATCTTAAGGTGATCGCCAAGAGGACTCCGGGGTTCTCCGGAGCCGATCTCGAGAATGTACTCAACGAAGCTGCAATACTGGCAGCAAGATTCAAGAGAAAGAACATCACTATGGATCTCATAGAAGAGGCCATAACCAGAGTCATTGCAGGTCCTGAGAAAAAGAGCCGTGTTATGACTGAAAAAGACAAGATGGTAACAGCATATCATGAAGTAGGCCATGCTATATGTGCAAAAGTCCTGCCAAATTGCGATGATGTTCATGAGATATCCATCATACCGAGAGGAATGGCCGCAGGGTATACAATGACTCTCCCAAGTGATGATGACCGTACACATTATTTCAAATCAAAGATGATCGATGAGATCACGATGATGATGGGTGGCAGGGCCGCAGAATCCATTATTATAGGAGACATCACTACAGGAGCAAGCAATGATATAGAGCGTGCAACCAACCTTGCACGTGCCATGATCGTAAAGTATGGAATGAACGATGAGATTGGACCTGTTTTCCACGGGAACAGTGAAGAAGTCTTCCTTGGGAAGGAACTTGTGCAATCAAAATCCTACAGTGAAGAGATTGCTGCCAAGATCGATGAAGAGCTTAAGAAGCAGCTTATGTCATGCATGGACAGGGCAAAGTCCATACTTAGCGATCATATCGATGAGCTTCACAGGATAGCCAAGGTACTAATGGAAAAAGAGAAACTTACCGGTGAAGAGTTTGAGGCTCTTTTCAGCGGAACTGAGAGCAACGATACCGAAGGGTATTCATCAGATACAGAAGAAAGGAATTCAGCGGAGTGAGATATATCTCACTCCCCTTTTTATATGAAAGTAGATCTTCATACACATTCAACTTATTCGGACGGTACGGATTCTCTTGATGATCTTATATTCAAATGCAGGTCAAACGGTATAGAGTATGTTTCCGTTACTGACCATGACTGCATTGGCGGAACAAAAGACTTTTTGAAAAAAGCTACCTCAAATGGCATAAACGCCATTCCGGGGATAGAGTTTTCCGCCGAACATCCCACTGAGCTCCATATACTGTGCTATAACTATGACCAGGATGATCCAGTGCTGAATGACGCACTGAATTATCTCCTGGATGAGAGAAAGACACGTATCGTGAAAATGATGAGACTGCTTCAGGACGATGGTTTCAGGATATCCAACGAGGAACTGCAGGAACTTATAGGAAACGGAGTCCCTACAAGACCTCATATAGGTCAGCTCCTGGTAAACAAAGGATACTGCAGAACAGTAAAGGAAGCTTTTGAACGTTACATCGGAGTTGGTTGCAAGTACTTTGTAAAGAAGGGTATCCTTACCAAAGAAGAGATCTTTTCCATCTCTGAAAAAGCATCCGGAACAACAGTACTTGCACATCCAGCAAAGATACATGAGCCGGATTTTGAAAAATTGCTCCGCAAGCTTCTTGATCTTGGTTTGAAGGGCATTGAAGTGTTTTATCCTATTCATAGTGATAGGGAATGCAGCTATTTTATGTCAATTGCAGAAAGATACGGCCTCATAATCACTCAGGGTAGTGATAACCATGGGACAAGAAGAAATACATACCTTGGCAAGGAAACAAGGGGAAATGAAAATGAACTCTTAATGGCTTCTGTACAAAAACTTTTTAGAAAATAAGAGTTAATATGAAGTAAAATAAGGTGTCATTTATTGATAGTTGATTTACGATGTGATATTATTAAGTTGATATTTCGTCTTTATTTTTAGGAGATTTTTAGAAATGCATAGCGAATCAGGAAATGTTAAGATTTTTGCAGGAAAAAGCGGACAGAGCTTTGCAAAAAAGATGTGTTCATACCTGAACACCGAACTTGGAAACTCAGAAGTAATTCATTTTTCGGATGGAAATATCTTCGTTAGAATCAGAGAAACCGTAAGAAACAGTGACGTTTATTTAGTACAGCCGATAGGCATGGATCCGAATAATGAATTTGTGGAGATACTTTTCTGGATCGATGCATTCAAGAGGGCAAGTGCCAGCTCGGTCACAGTCATAGTTCCTTATTTCGGTTATGCTAAAGGCGATAAGAAAGACGAACCAAGAGTTTCCATAAGAGCAAGAGTCTGTGCAGACTGCATAGAGATTGCAGGCGCAGACAGATTTATCACCATGGACCTTCATGCTCCTCAGATACAGGGATTCTTCAGGATCCCATCAGATCATCTGTATTCACTCCCGCTGCTTTGTGAAAGCGTAAAGAAATATACCTCTATAGATAATCTTGTTGTTGTTTCACCTGATGCAGGATTTGCAAAGACTGCAAGAAAATATGCAGACTATCTTGGAACACCTGTTGCGATCGGCGACAAAACAAGAGTTGCTCACGATGAGAATGCCAAGATCCTTGAGCTCATCGGTGATGTTGACGGAAAAGATTGTCTTATAGTGGATGACTTCTCAATTTCCGGAGGTACACTTATCGATATCGCTAATGTACTTAAGGATAAGGGAGCAAAGAGGATCATAGCAGCTCTTGGCCACAACATCCTCAGAGAAAATGGTGTCAAGAGGATTGATGAAAGTCCTATCGAACTCGTTATCAGCACTGATACTGTTGAGAATCCATTCCTTGAAGCATCTAAGAAGATGATCACTGTTTCAGCAGCTCCGTTATTTGCAGAAGCCGTCTCAAGGATCCACAACAGAGTATCCGTAAGCCCACTATTTGCCAAAGTTCCTGAAAAAGTTCTGGAAGAGCTGGACAAATAAAACAGAAGTAAACCAAAGGAGCTGTCTCAAAATGAGACAGCTCCTTTTATTTATCTCAGTACATGTAATTACAGAGTCTTCCTGAGCACCAGGAAGTCAAGATTGCTGAACTGTGAATCATCCTGGGCATTTATTACATTGAAACCAAGGGATTCTCTGTATATATTTAGTGCCTTATAGTTAGATGGATGTATGCATACTTCTATCATCCTCAGATTACTTTCCTTAAGATCTGCAAATGCACTCAGCAGCAGAGACTCACCTATATGTTTGCCTGATTCGGTTGGTTTCACGATTATTTCGTAAAGATAGCATTTTGCAGGATTATTGAAGTCCCTTACAAAATAAGCACATCCTAATACCTCGTCATATTCAAGAGCTGCGTACACTCTTCCATATCTCACAAATGAATGAGCTTCAAAATAATTCAGAGCTTCTCCCCTTTTGGAGTGGACCTCCTGTTCAAGCTCCGTTATCTGTTCAAGCATATCGTGATCTGTTTCACTGATGTGAAAATATTCTATTGCCATATCTTAACCTACCTTTTCTTACTGGATTTACATTATATCAAAGCATCCCTGATCTGTGAAGGCTTATGCACTCACAGATAGGATACAGTTTCAGCATCCTGATACCCAACGGTCAGAATCCTCTGATCCTCAGATCCTTCCCTTCGAACGTAAGATAGATACTGTCAGAACCGATCATTCTGGACACTACCCTTCCTGAATACCTGTCCTGTAACTGTTTGATATCATTATTCGTTGCAAAGAAAGTATATGTTCCTTTTTCCATGCGATATGTCAGCATGTCAAACAGATACTCCCGTGTAACATTCTGTGTCATTGGTTCACTGCCCAGATCATCGATCGCCAGTATCTTTGAATCGTATATGATCCTCAGATCTTCAAGTTCTCCGAGTCTGTCCTTGTGAAAAGCATCAAAGAGTCTGTATGATGATATGAGACAGATATCCTCTTCTTTTTCTGACAGTATTTTAAGAAGACTTTCCATATGATAAGTCTTTCCCAGCCCTGGAGGTCCTGAAAAAACAATGATCTTCTTGTCATTCTTATCATAATGGGATGCATAATCCTCAAGAAACAATCTTGTTGCTTCAGATTCATCCAGCTGATCCTGTTCATCAAATAAATGTTTATCAAAGTGAGCATACGAAGTCTTGATATCAGATGCCGTCCTGGCACCGAAAAGCTCCTTGTATGCCTTTGCTCTTACACAGGTACACAATGAACCATTACAGTATCCTGTACCATTGCACTTATCACAAATATACTTATTCCTGTATGGCTCAACCCTGTACAGTTCTCTGAGCTCATTCAGCTGTTTGTCTATCTCCCCTATCTCGGTCTCACTTTTACTTATGATCGTATCCTTTTCAAGAGGAGACTCCATCACTTCCTTCAGTCTATCAAGAATGATCTTTCTTTTCCTGTTTTCAAGATCTCTTATGTCCGGGTGTGCCTGATACAGTTTTTCTGTCCAGTCTTTTCTTCTGAGTTCCTCTCTGTTTCTCTGAAGATCCAGATATGCAAAAATATCCTGTATGTTATTCATTGTTATCTTCTCTCTCTTTGAATCTCTGTCTCGGATCATTCATCTTCCTCTGTTCTGAAGAATAGTCATGTTCCATGATATCACTTATATTCTTTCCAGTCCTGGTATTTTTCTGACTGTACCTTTTTGCATCTGAAAGATTACGGACTCCAGCCTGTTTCCATCGTGTAAGTATTGTGTTCATGCTTCTTAATGGTGTGGCATACCCCTTTGCACATTCGGCCGCATATAATATGACATCATCATAGTAATCCAGTTCATCCCTGAAACGATTGTACAGATTAACATCTGTTTTCGAGACTGTTCCTGTCTTACCAACGATCCTGTATATCTCTTTTACTGTATCAGTTTTCCTGTTCTCCTGTTCCAGATAGTCAAGGATATCCTTTTCCCTTGTAAGACCAAGCATCTTCCATCCGCCAAGAACGGTACCCACATATTCAAGGTCTATTCTGTTCCTTCCCTTGCCCTGTCTGCAGGCCAGAAGTATCTCTTTCTGGGTAAAGCCCTGTTCCAGGAAAGAAAGATACTTTTCTCTCTGAACAGATGAAACTGCAAGGCTGGAATATGAAAGTTCCCTCAGGACCTCTTTGATGTTATCATCAAGCTTTTCATTGAGGGTAAAATAATCCTCTATATCCTTAGCTGACAGTTTTCCATTCTGATAAAGATTCTTAAGGATGCCATCAAGATATTTGAGGCTAGGATTTCTGGCTCCTGTAGTTGCATCCATAGCTTTTTTTATGCCACTGAATGAGAAACCCCAGGTCTCCACCCATTTCTCGTAGAGACTCATCTCCTGTTCTGTCGGTGCTCTCTTTATGCTCAGCATGGTGAGCAGTTCCTTTATTTCTGCATAATATTTTGAATATGAGGCCAGTCTCCTGTTAGCCTTTTCCCTGGTATCTATACCTTCATCCTTCCAGAGTGCAGCCGTCTTCATGATCTGACCTGAAGATACCCTGTTCCCATATAGCTTGATACAGTATTCAGCCAGAGTCAGGACGACCTCTTTTTCCATGTCATAGGTATCTATCAGCCTGTAAAATGTCTCGTAGTCACTGCGGTTAAGTACTCTGTCACCGAAAAACTGTTCAAGTGTAGAATTAAATACCTGATCAGTATATATGTTATGATCCAGTTCTTCTTTCTGAACGGAGATGTTCTTATATATAATCCTTTTTTCTTTGATATCTATCTCTATGAGTCCATCCTGCTGGAGACTTTCAAATGCACTGAGGATCTTTCCTTCATCAATACCAAGTGCGCCTGATATCTCCTGCTGTGACGCAGACGAATTCAGCAATCCATATAAATATACCTTTATTATCAAAGGATCTCTGTGAAGCAGGATACGTAGAGCTCCCTTAGGGACTATCACCATATCCAGATTATTTAAATCGAATGTCATCTGACCACCTACTCTGACAGGAATCTGAGTATACCCATTGCGGAATTCTCGATCTTTTCCAGATGAGGAAGCGCTCCGCAGTTCCTGATCACCATATCATAAGGTACTGCTGAAGAGTTAAGATAAAGATTGCTTGTATGTCTGTTACTGATAAGATCCTCATTTCCGCTGAGATACAGTATAGGTTTATATATGTTGTCCAGGAGTCTTATGGCATTGGAATCATCGAAGTTTGCTATTGCAGCCCTGACACTGTACTGAACATCAGGATTCTCATACGGGTGGCAGAAAGCCTTGATATAGCTGTCTCTTAAGGCAGTCTTGTCAAAAAATGCCTTTTCAAACATTTTTCTTACGAAATTCTCATTCCTGAACAATTTCATTACCATGCCACCATAGAAACTGTTGATCTTTGTGGCCATGCCAAGCTTTAGATCGGAGAAAGAACCAGGATTGATGAATATCATCTTCTCTATATTCTGCTGATTATACCAGCAGTAATCCACGGCATATGCACAGCTCTGACCGCAGGCAAGTATATTTATGTTCTCAAGCCCAAGAGCTTTTATAAAAGCTTCAAGATACAGTGAATAATCTTCCACCAGATAATCTATATCCGGACAGTCGGAAAGCCCATGTCCTAAAAGATCCGGCGCTATGACCCTGAAATCCTGGCCCAGTTTCGGCATTATATATTTGAAAATATCGTTTGTCTGTGCTACATCATGAAGAAGCAGCAGTACAGGTCCCTGTCCTTTTTCCTTGTAATGGACACGTGCCTTTACTCTGACCATCTTCTCACCGTTCTGATCATTTATTGCTGTCTGGAAAGAAACATTCACGAATTTTCCGGAATTTCTCTTGCTAATATCCTGTTGTCTCTCCATAGATCTCCCGCCTTTTTATACATAATAATCTAGTTTAAATATACTATTTTACTTGCGTTTATTCAAGATACACCATCAATGATCATTCATTTTAAAATGTAGTACTGTGTTACAAGCTGTGCTCATCGATGAGTTACTGGTTTACAGGTCAGTTCAGATTTCTGAGAATGTTCCCTGCTTCTCTGAGAAGATTTTCTTTTGTGTTTTTCAATGGATGCATGCAGCAGTACGAGAGAAGACGATCGAGCACTTCCCCTATCATTCTTCCTCTGATGTTATATGCTTTTATGATATCGCTTCCTCTTATGTTGAGTTCTGACAGTTGCATAGGTACCTTCTGATCCTTCATCTGATTCATTATCCTTGTAAACTTATCAGCTGTCCTTACTGGTTCCTTTTCTCTTCCGCTCCCAAGAAAATCTGCCCTTCTGAGTTCGATCAGTCTTTCGAATGTCTCATAGCCTAGTGTTTGTATTTTCTTTCTGATCTTATTCTCCTTTGCATCTCCTCGAAGATCGTACATATGCTCTCTGACCAATACAGCCACCTCTCTGCTCAGCTTCTTGTCATGCCCCATTGCCAGCATCCTGCTGTAAGCTATCTCTTCCCCTGCGATATCATGACCATGCATGGTC
>CACZNR010000013.1 GCA_902782475.1 uncultured Eubacteriales bacterium | reverse complement strand
TGAATACCGAAAAAAGATGCTTGCTGCATAGAAAAACTCCGGCGATTTCTCGCCGGAGCATAAGTCTAACTTTTTGGGGTCACCTCATGACATGACCGCCTCTATAGTCTGTGTGTAGATCATTCAGCAATATATGGTAAAAGTGCCATAACTCTTGCTCTCTTGATTGCTACAGCAAGCTCTCTCTGATGCTTAGCGCATACACCTGTTGCTCTTCTTGGAGCGATCTTTCCACTCTCAGAAATGAACTTTCTCAGCTTGGCTGTATCTTTGTAATCTATATATGTTTCTTTCTCAGCACAAAAAGCACAGAATTTTTTCTTTACTCTACGTATACGAGGACGTCTCTGAGCATTTCTTTCTTCCATAGCTATTCTCCTTTATGTATTAATTAGAACGGTAAATCGTCATCTTCCACCAGCACATCGCCCATCTCCTGAGCGAATATGTCATCCTGACTGGCACCTGGTGCCACCTGAGATGATTCGGCTGCATTTGAGAAATCAGGCTGGGCAAATGTATGAGCATTTGTCGTCCCTGCATTGTTCTGATAATTTCCTGATGGAGCGGATGAGCCACCTGGTCTTGCCAGGAATTCAACATCATCTGCCTGGATCTCAGTTACATATCTCTTGCTGCCATCGTTGGCTTCATAGGAACGTGTCCTTATCTCGCCTGATACAGCCACCTGCTGTCCCTGTGTAAGATATCTTGCGCAGTTGTCTGCAAGTCCTCTCCATGTAACAACGTTAAGGAAATCAGCTTCTTCTCTGTTCTGACGACGGGTCACAGCTACCGTAAAAGTTGTGACACTGATACCCTGAGTAGTGGTTCTTGCTTCCGGGGGTCTTGTAAGTCTTCCGACGATAAAAACCTTATTCATGGATCAACCTCGCTCTCAGTCTTTCTTAACTATCATGAACCGGATAGTGTCTTCAGTGATTCGGAAATTTCTTGACAACTCTTCGATAAGACTTGGCTGTGCTTTGAAATTAACCAATACATAGTAACCTTCATTCTGATAGTTGATAGGATAAGCAAATCTTCTGTTACCCCATTCATCTGTTTCGGTAACTTCTCCACCGTCATTGACGATAAGGTCATCGAATCTCTTGATGAGGGCTTCCCTTGCTTCATCTTCCAGATCAGCTTTCAAAATGTACAATAATTCATAGCTGTTCATATTAGTAACCTCCTTATGGACTCTCACTTTGGCGCCTTAACTAGAGTAAGGCGCAAGGATGCATCCCTTATTATAACAAAAAAGTCCTGTGTGGCAAGTAAAATGTGTTGTTTTTAAACAAAAAAGGCAGATGTTTCCATCTGCCTCTGTCATATCAGACATAAATTATTTGTTTCTGCTGTAATTCTCGATAACTTCAACGGCCTTGTCCAGATAATCCTCCTGGAATTCATCGATGGCACCGGTATCAGCCATCTGAGGGATCTCAGGATTCATAGGTAGCTCCGCAAGAAGTGGAAGTCCATATTCCTTTTCAGCATCGGCTTTTGATCCGAAAAGGTCGATCCTTTTTCCACAGTCCGGACAAGTTACATAACTCATATTCTCGATGATGCCGATGATCGGTATATTCATCATCTTTGCCATGTTCATAGATTTCTTGACGATCATGCTGACAAGATCCTGAGGAGTCGTCACAAGGATTATGCCATCAAGAGGAATGGACTGGAATACGGTAAGAGACACATCGCCTGTCCCTGGTGGCATGTCGATGAACATTATATCTATATCTGCCCATACAACATCTGACCAGAACTGCTTTATGACTCCTGAGATAACAGGGCCTCTCCATATAACAGGCTGCTCTTCATCCGGAAGCATGAGATTTATGCTGACTACATCGATCCCGTTTTTTGTCTTGCATGGATAGAGAGATACTCCGTCCGGGCTATGTATCTGATCGTGGAGACCGAATATCCTTGGTATAGAAGGACCGGTAAGGTCTGCATCCATTACAGCTGTTCTGTATCCTTTTCTCTGCATTAAAGTTGCAAGAAGTGCAGTGATGGAGCTCTTTCCAACACCGCCCTTACCACTTACGACACCTATGACTTTTTTTACACTGCTAAGTTCGTTAAGTTCTGCAGCAAAGGGATTTTTGCCTGAATTTGTTCTGCTTGGACAATCTTCGCCACATGTATCACAGGCGCTTGTTCCGGCACTTGGGCATTTATCGCTCATAATAACCTCCAATAACATATGAATCGCATGTAATTATAACACAAATGGGTTAAAGTTCCATGCGATATAGCTCATTGATATGGCTCTTTTTCAAATATGACTTTTGTGAGTTACAATTATTACCTATTGCTCTATTATAGCAACACAGTCAGAAGGCTGATATTTAAGAATTTTTATTAATAAGGTATGGTAGACTTTACAATTATTTTAAAGTTTGGCATAAAATGATGTTATTATAAGATAAGGGAAAGATCTTTTGTAGCCCTACACTTTTTATTATAAAGGGAGGAGATAATATGAAAAGGAAAGTTCTCGTGTTGGCGATAGTAATTATGATGGCAATATTGATACCACAATCTGCTAAAGCTGATAATTATTGTTATATAGATGAAACAATACAAAATATAGTTGTTGTTCAACATATAGTAGATGTTGTAAACAGTGCAAATGATATTGACGTCAATGGAGATGTATATAGAAATAAATATGAAATTGATTCTAACTGGAAAAATGGGGTAGATTTGAAACAAGTTACCGATGTCTATGATAG
>CACZNR010000012.1 GCA_902782475.1 uncultured Eubacteriales bacterium | reverse complement strand
GAAGAGATCGCTGCCGTAGAAAATATGGAAGATGTGGTGGCCATCACTTACAGGGGAAAACCTGTAAAGACCAAGACTCTTGGACAGAAGAGATACATGGAGGCCATTGACAAGAATACGGTTGTATTTGCCATCGGACCTGCAGGAACCGGAAAGACATATCTTGCCATGGCGAAGGCTGTGGTGGCTCTTAAGAATAAACAGGTATCGAGGATCATACTTACCAGACCTGCTGTGGAAGCAGGTGAGAAACTGGGATTCCTTCCGGGAGATCTCCAGAGCAAGGTAGACCCGTATCTTAGGCCGCTTTACGATGCACTGTATGAGTTCATGGGACCGGATGCCTATCACAAACTCATCGAAAGCGGTGTGATAGAGGTAGCACCTCTTGCATACATGAGAGGAAGGACACTGTCAGATTCATACATAATACTTGATGAGGCACAGAACTGTTCCATCGAACAGCTGAAGATGTTCCTTACGAGGTTCGGCGAAGGCTCCAAGGTGGTCGTTACCGGTGACATTACACAGATAGACCTGGCTGAAGAGAGGAAGTCCGGACTCAACAGGATAACCAGGATTCTCTCTGAGGTCGATGGAGTGGAAAGGATAGAGCTTACAAGCAGGGATGTCGTAAGGCATAAACTGGTCAAGGATATAGTAAAGGCATTTGAGAAATACGACAGGACGTACAATAAGGATAATCAAAGGTAAGTTATCATGGAAGTTGAAAGACGAAGCCGTACAAGGAAAAAAATGACCAAGAGCCGTAAAAAGGCCAGAAGACAGTATCTCATAAAGAAGTATACAAAGTATCTTATTCCTGCACTTCTGTATCTTGCAGCATTCATAGGTTCAGTGGCAGCAGGAGTATTGTCAACGATGCCTAAGACAGTTTCCTATGAGGTAGGAATGGTCTCTGAAGAGGATATAGTTGCCAGTAAGGACATAATTGATGAATATTCAACTGAGCTTTTAAGAGAAGAAGCACGTCAGAAGGTCCTTCCTATTTACTATGTTGATGAAAGTGTACTTGCACAGACAGAGGAGAATCTCCTTTCAGTATTTTCACTTCTTGAGCAGACTAGGCAGACTTGCCAGACATATTACAGGGAACAGCATGAGAATGCTGCGATGGCCAGTTATGTAGGGATCGACTGGGAGACGGAACTTGCTGACAAGATCGGTGAGATCATGGGAAAACTTCCTGATTACATCACTGCACAGAATGTGTACACCATCGGATCAATGAGAGCTGCCAAGCTTGAGCAGATGCGGCAGAAGGTGGTGGAGCTTTCCAGGGAGAAGCTTAAGAATGGCCTATTGGGAGAAGATGTGCAGAAGGCAATAGAGGAGATCAGGACCAGCTTCGTAAATGATGACAATTATTCAACGGAAGAATCAAACCTGGCAAATAACATAGTTTCCAATGTTCTTGTGGCCAATAAGTTCTACAATAAGGAAGCTACTGATATTGCCAAGAATATAGCGGCAGAACAGGTAGAAGAGATACGCTATAAAAAAGGACAGAATATAGTCCGTCAGGGAGAGATCATAACAGAGACCCAGTATCAGCTCATAAGGCAGATGGGACTTGTGGGGGAGTCTTCCCATATATTCGGAAGATGGCTTGCAGGTGTGATAATACTCCTGCCTGTGTTCATAGCAGGTGCCATATATGCCATCAGGATAGACAGACCGCTTTTCGAAGAGGGAAAGACAATGCTTCAGGTCCTGACGCTGATACTTATGACTATAGTGATAGCAGTCATATCCAGAAGGATAGATCAGAGGCTCTGTCTTGTATTCATAGTTGTCATAGTGGCAGCAGTCGTATTCGAAAGAAAGACCGCCATGTATCTCGGAGTGTTCCTGAGCTTTATCCATGCATATATCCTGTCTCCGGGAGATGTGCTTTTCTTTGATGAAAAGATATTAAGACAGCTTACAGCAGGGATCCTGGGCTCACTTTCAGTAGTAATAGTCCTGGAACAGAAGCAGAAGAGAAGTGAATATATACTGGCAGGCTTCATTGCAGGGATCATAACTCTTCTGACATATATAGGTTATGGCATCACATTCAATTTCACTCTCAGGGATTTTTTCACAAATTCTGTGTATGCTGTGATGAATGGTCTGTTCTCAGGCTTCCTTGCAATAGGTATATTACCGCTCTGGGAAACCGTATTCTCTGTGGTGACACCTACTAAGCTTCTGGAACTTACAAACCCTTCCAGACCTCTTCTAAGACGGCTCATGGTGGAAGCACCGGGATCATATCATCATAGCATTATGGTTGCAAATCTTGCTGAAGCGGGAGCTGAAGCTATCGGAGCAGATGCTCTTCTTACAAGAGTTGCTGCACTTTATCATGATGTGGGAAAACTTTCCGATCCTGTGATGTTCAAGGAGAATCAGATCAATATTCCTAACCCCCATGATCTTCTGACACCGAGGGAAAGTGCTGAGATAATCAAGAAGCATGTTCTTGACAGCGTGAAGTTTGCTTCTCAGGAAAGACTTCCGAAAAAGGCCATCGATATCATCTCACAGCATCACGGTGACTCTGTAGTGGGTTATTTCTACTATATGGCAAAACAGCAAGGTGATGTCAACATAGACGATTTCAGGTATCCTGCAAAGAAACCTCAGACAAAAGAGGCAGGGGTGCTCATGATGGCAGATATCACTGAAGCTGCTATAAGGGCAAGAAAGGCCGCCTCTGATGCTGATCTTGATAAGCAGATAGCTGACCTTATAAAGGGAAAATATGACGAGGGTGAGTTCGATGAATGTCCTATCACAAGAAGAGACATCAATGCCATAGTAAAAGCCTTTGTATCTATCTATGAAGGTGCTCGTCATGAGAGGATACTCTATCCACAGGATAAGGAAAGGGAACTTCAAAAGGAAAAGGAACTAAAGGCGGCTGAGGAAAACAAAACGGATGAGACGGCTGCAGAAGGTATTGCCGGTGCAGACAGTGAGACCGTTACAGAGGGAACTGACAGGAAGGATGATTTCCTGAGTCTCACTATAGAAAATCCCAAAGCATCCGAAGTTACTGAAAATGTAACAGATACAAAGGAAGAAAGATCTCTGGTCGAAGAGGCCCGAGCACTGGAAACACAAAAGGAAGATAAAGATGAATAATATAGAAGTCTATCTTGATGATTCCATCATGGATAGGGAACAGGAGTTT
>CACZNR010000011.1 GCA_902782475.1 uncultured Eubacteriales bacterium | reverse complement strand
TCCAGGGCACAAAGGAAATAGCTCTGGTCCTTCCTTTCGTCACGGCCCTTGAGCAGTCTTGTACCATTCCATTTGTTGACTCTGCAGTAATGCCCTGTCGCTATCTGTTCCACACCAAGTTCAAGGCAGTAATCAAGAAATGCCCTGAATTTTATCTCCTTGTTGCATAATACATCCGGATTTGGCGTACGTCCTTTTTTATACTCATCAAGGAATATGGAAAAGACTCTTTCCCAGTATTCCCTGGCAAAGTTCACAGAATAATAAGGTATGTCTATTGCATCGCATATCTTCCTCACATCCTCGAAGTCCTGATCTGCACTGCACACACCGTTCTCATCCACCTCGTTCCAGTTTTTCATGAAAACCGCAACTACATCATATCCCTGTTTTTTCAGCAGATATGCACTTACTGCGGAATCAACTCCTCCGCTCATACCCACTGCTATCTTAGGTCCTGGCATAATAAACCTCTTTTTATGATACTGGCTCATAGATTATATCATCAATCACCTTCCTATAATTATAAATCATCAGATTATTAATGTATAATAAGGAAGAACAAGATTCATATGAAGGAGCCATATCATGATACGTTTTGCAGCAGTAGGTACCAATTTCATAACAGACAACATGCTTGAAGCATGTAAAAGGCTTGATGACTTCAGGCTTTATGCCATACATTCAAGAAACGAAGAACGTGCAAAAGCATATGCACAGCAGTGGGGTGCGGAAACTTACTTCACTGACCTGGATGCCCTTGCAGCGTGTCCGGATGTCGATGCCGTATACCTGGCAACACCGAATTTCACACACAGGGACTATGCCATGAAGATGCTTGAAGCCGGAAAGCATGTCATAGTGGAAAAAAGTGCGACGGCAAATTCCAGGGAATGGCTGGAAGTGATGTCGAAGGCAAGAGAAAAAGGACTTGTTGTAATGGAGGCCTTAAGGTTTCTCCACAATCCGAACTTCTACATAATAAAGAACAATCTGTCAAAGCTCGGTGTCATAAGGCGTGCAGCCTTCTCCTGTGCACAGTATTCAAGGAGATATGACAACTTCAAGGCCGGCGTCATAGAAAATGCCTTCGTGCCTGAGATGGCAAACGGGGCCCTCATGGATCTTGGAGTATATGCCACCAATTTCATGACAGGACTTTTTGGTTCACCTGCAGACATAAGCGCATCCTGCATAAAGCTTCATAACGGTGTTGATGCAGTCGGAGCCATAAATGCAGTCTATGACGATTTCATAGTCACTCTGTCATACGGCAAGGTATATACTAATTCCAACCATTGCGAGATACAGGGCGAAGATGCCTATATGATCGTGGATAACATGACTGTTCCTACCAGTCTTACAATTAATTACCGTAATGGTAAAACGGAGACCATCGAGATGGAAAAATATGATTTCAAGGATGAGCTGAGGATGGAAGTCGCCGATTTCATAAAAATGATAAATAACGAGATGTCCCCTGACATCTATAATTCATACACTACCATGTCACTGCAAGTGATGGATGAAGTACGTAAGCAGCTGTGCATGGTCTTCCCGAAAAACGACTGACGACAAGACTGCCGGCCATCCTGTCCCCAATTGACAGGATGGCCTTTTCTTCTGTTCCTAAAGCAGATCTTTCGACACACATTTTTCTGTTTATTGTCATATATTGATACACCAGGTCTCCGTAAACAGCCACAAAATATTCTGCATGCATCTGATCAGGCAAGGCATGCCCGTATATCATTGTTGCATAAATACGGCTATTTACATATAATATAAGAAGTGTTTATTAGATTTTTCAAAGGAGAAAAAGTTATGGATACCAAACAAATTTTAATGCAAGCTGGACAGCATGTTGCAGAAGGTCTTGCTAAGATCGATCCTGCACAGATCGATGCACTTGCTAAGGGAATCGCAAAAGCAAATCGTGTATTTGTAAGTGGTTGGGGCCGTGCCGGAAACGTTGCAGGCATTCTGGGAATGGATATGTCACAGATCGGCAAGGTAGTATTCCGTGTTGGCGACAACAATACACCTTCTATCCACGAGGGAGACATCCTGCTCGTTATGTCAGGATCAGGAAACACAAAGACTATCTCCATTATCGCACAGGAAGCTAAGGCTTTCGGAGCTGAAGTTGGTCTTATCTCAACAAGTGCTGAGTCAATCATCGGTGAGATCGCTGACTACAATGTTGTTATTCCAAGAGTTGAGACTCCAATGGCAAAGATAATGAAGGACAAGAGACCTCCTCGTGATCCTAAGTTCAAGGGAACAGCCGGAACAAGAGAAACATATGATCTTACTGAAGAGGAAAGAGATCAGATCACTCTTGAACAGTTGGAACTTACATATCAGATTGCTTTTATCGTTAACGAGATCATTCAGGACAGAGTTATGAGAGAGATCGGTGAGACTTTTGAAGCAATTCATTATTATCACAACAGTCTTGAATAATTAATTAGAAAGGGGATATTACTATGATAGATATGAAAAAACTCCTTGATTGCGCCGGAAAGAACATAGCTGAGATCTTAAACTCAGTAGATGTTGACCAGATCGAAGCAATCGCTCAGGAAATAGCAAAGGCTAAAAGAGTATATACAGCTGGATGGGGCCGTGCAGGAAACATCATCCGTATCCTTGGTATGAACATGTCCCAGATCGGTATGCTGGTTTATTGTGTTGGTGACAATGGTACACCTTCCATCCATCCAGGAGACGTTCTTCTGATCAACTCCGGTTCAGGAAATACAAAGACAATAGCAGTTATCGCTCAGCAGGCTAAAGAGCAAGGCGCTAGGGTATGCCTTATCTCCGGTTCTGATCCTACACAGTCAAAGATCGGTCAGATCGCTGACGTAAACGTAGTTGTTCCAAGATTACCTAACAGACTGAGCTTTGAGATCAAGAGACCTGATACCTCAAAGGCTGTTAACAAGGGACTCGGAATGAGAGTTGACTGGGGACTCACACCAGAGCAGAGAGAAGAGCTTGCTTATTCAAATGTTACAGGATACTATGAAGCATCCTTCGCACTCAACGAAGTTATCCGTAAGAGAGTTATGGAGCTCATCGGTGCTAAGGACGAAGATCCTATGTACTATCACAACAATCTTGAATGATCAGTATGTGATCTCAGTGAGAACCAAAAGCAGCAGGTCGCTGACCTGCTGCTTTTTCAGTTGCATCCTTTACTTCAGATCCTTTTCAAAAAGATCTATAGCCTCCTTTAGTATGTTACCTTTTATAAAGGCAAAACCCAGTGAAGAGACTTCCTTTTCCATGTCATCGATATAATTGTCCGGATCATATTTCCTGACAAGCTCCATATAACCCGCTGCATCTTTGTACATGAAATTGCTGTAGCCATACAGCACCTCCAGGTACCTCTCAAGCTCTTTGCCCCTGTTCTCAAGAACGTTTCTTCTTACTGCAATGCAGTCAGTAATGATGTTTGACTGATTGCCCTCTTCCTTCCATACATCAAGCATATCCATGACTATCTCCACATTTTCATTCCTGTGCTGAAGGAGACTTACATAGGGCTGCTGGATTATTGCCACACAGTCCTCTGTCGCCATGACTTTTTCGTATATCTCCCTGTAAGACGAAAGGTACTCCACATCTGTTCCGTCATCCAGGTCATAATGTTCCATCGCAGTTTCCAGAAGCTTCCGGTCAGTAGTCCTGTCAAGCATATATATCTTTTTATCAGAAAACTGCCTAACTGTCTCAAAAGTGATCCCGTTGTGCACCATATACAGGTTGTTCATTGCATTTATGGAAACTATCTCAAGTTCCTTTTCATGCTTCTTTGCCAGTTCATAATCGATAAAGAAGACTTCCCCTTCTTCAGACCCGATCAATTCCGATAGTTCTTCTGTGGTCTTTCCCGTGTTATAGGTGCTCTCATGATCCTCTGCCATCATTTTCATTACTGAATATGTGCTTATTCCTTCTTCGGCATATACATCAAATTTCACCTGTTCCTTATCATGATCTATCTCACTGCTGATCATTTCTGCTTCCTTTGGTCTCCCGCTGCATCCGGTAATAAAGCAAAGGGTTAATATGATAATTAATAGCTTTTTCACTTTTTGACCTCTCTTTTAGCTAGTCACTTCCTAATTATACAATAAGATTTGTTGTATAATGTGAATACAAAATTGTAGTATAAGGATTTTTAGTATGAAGACAAGCAGATATTTCAGGATCTTTATGATCCTTCTTGATACAGTTATCATGTTTCTCCTGCGTCCTTTCAGACGATTCAATTCTCTGAAGACCTTTTCATTCACCCCTGAAGAGTCCTCACCTCACCCCACTCCGGATACCGAACCTTCAAAAGAAAGGATCGATCCTCTTCTTGAAGTAGATGGAGTCGTCACAGATTCATACCAGAGAAGGGACCCCATATCTGTTGATCCTGAATATGATTATTCAAAAGGCAAGGGCATATATACTTTCAAAGGTGACCATAAAAGGAGCGGAGGTGCCTTCGGACATATCAGTAACGAGAATTCTTCCATGTCAGTTAAATGGAGCATAGATACCGGAAAACTCCAGAAAGGATATGGAAAGGGCTTCTGGACAGGAAGTGGCTGGACAGGTCAGCCTCTGATAATCAAATGGGACGAATCGGACAAAAAGGACATGGATCTCCCTTCATCACTTAAGGAAGACAGGGATTTTACCGAGGTCATATATTCCACAATGGACGGCAAAGTTTATTTCCTTGACCTAAGAACCGGTGAGCGTACACGTCCGGATATCGATGTAGGACTGCCTTTCAAAGGTGCAGGGGCAATAGATCCGGATCATCCGCTTCTCCACCTCGGCCCAGGCGATTCAGGTCCTACGGAAGACCTTTATGCAAGAGGATATCTCTACAGTCTTGAAAATAGCGGAAAACTTCTGGAATATGGCGGCAAAGACCCCTTCTCAAAAAGGATCTTCTGCGGATTTGACAGTTCTCCTCTGTTCTTTAATGATTACATGATCGAACCGTCCGAGAACGGCATCATATACTCCATGAAGCTGAATTCATCAAAGGACAGTGAGGGACATTACACCATCTCTCCTTCAGAATTTGCCAAGCTAAGATATACGACTTACAGATCATCCGAAGAATCCTACTGGCTTGGAATGGAAGATTCTTCCGTCATCTGGAAGAACTATATGTACATTGCTGACAATGGCGGTACTCTTCTCTGCATCGACCTGAACACAATGAAGGTCATCTGGGTACAGGATGTTGTTGACGATACCAATGGTTCCCCTGTACTTTCCATAGAAGAGGGTCATCCTTATCTTTATATCGGTACATCACTGCACTGGTCTCCAAGCAGATTCCTGAGACTCGGGGACTGCCCTGTTTTCAAGATCGATGCCGTGACAGGTGAATATGTCTGGATACATGAGTACTTCTGCAATACTGTTGCAGGCATATCCGGAGGTGTGCAGGCTACACCTGCCATAGGAAGCGGGCAGATCGATGATATCGTCATCTTC
>CACZNR010000010.1 GCA_902782475.1 uncultured Eubacteriales bacterium | reverse complement strand
GTATACAGGTAAATCCACGTTGCTACAAATGTGAGGTCACTTCATATTATCTAAAGTAGTGGGCTTTCCCGGCGCGTAATACTGTAAATTATCTGTGATGATAATGATTTTACATGCCTGATTCTTTGACAAAAGAAACCTACATTACTATAATATTTGTGTCAATCGCGAAAAGACACGCTTTTCTGATGTGGGACTCAAAGCGAGCCGGGTATGGTGTGAGCCGGTGAGACCAGCAGGAACAGTATCACTTTTCATTAAGCGAAACGTGATCCGCGCGTTAAGCGGAGCTGGAGCCCGGAATGTTCCGGGGAATTTAGGTGGTAACGCGGACCTTTCGCCCTATGGTGAAAGGTCTTTTTTTAACATTGATAAGGGGAATGAATAATGTACAGCAAGGTTTCAACAGATCTTAATTTCGTTGAGAGAGAGAAGAAAGTCCTGAAATTCTGGGAAGACAGACAGATCTTCAAGAAGGCACAGGGTCAGGAGAAGGAAAAAGGTAATTTCACATTTTATGACGGGCCTCCAACAGCAAACGGAAAGCCACATATCGGACATGTCCTTACAAGATGCATAAAGGACCTGTTCCCAAGATACAAGTCAATGGACGGATATAATGTCTTAAGGAAAGCAGGATGGGACACACATGGACTTCCTGTTGAGCTTGAAGTGGAAAAGCAGCTGGGACTTGACGGAAAGGAACAGATAGAAGCATACGGAGTCGAGGACTTCATAAAGAAGTGCAAGGAGAGCGTATGGAAATACAAGGGTGAATGGGAAAGACTGTCAGACAGAGTAGGATACTGGGCAGACATGGAGAACCCATACATCACATATGAAGACAACTACATCGAGTCTGAGTGGTGGGCTCTTAAGAAGATTTACGAAAAGGGCCTTCTTTATAAGGGCCACAAGGTAGTTCCTTACTGCCCAAGATGCGGAACGGCTCTTTCATCCCATGAGGTCGCTCAGGGTTACAAGGACATCACAGAGAAGTCTGCCACGGTAAGATTCAAGTGTGCTGACGAGGAGAATACATATTTCCTGGCATGGACCACCACACCATGGACACTGCCAAGCAACGTATGTCTTTGTGTTAACGCGGATGTTGACTATGTAAAGGCAGAGCTTAACGGCGAGAATTACATACTTGCCGAGTCACTTGTAGAGGCACAGCTCGGAGAAGAGGCCAAGATCATTGAGAAGTTCAAGGGCAAGGATCTTGTTGGACGTCACTATGAGCCACTCTTCGATTTTACTGAAAAGGCATGCGGAGGCAAGGATGCCTTCTATGTCATAGCTGATGACTATGTTACTACTACAGACGGTACAGGAATAGTTCACAACGCTCCGGCTTTCGGTGAAGACGACGCCAGAGTGTGCAGGGAGAACGGACTTCCTTTCATACAGCTCGTTGATACAAAGGGCGAGATGTGCGGAGGAACACACTGGGACGGAGTATTCGTAAAGAAGGCTGATCCGCTGATCCTTAAGGAACTGGAAGAGAAGGGACTTCTGTTTGCAGCTCCTGTATTCACACACAGCTATCCTCACTGCTGGAGATGTGATACACCTCTTATCTATTATGCAAGATCCACATGGTTCATAAAGATGACAGCACTCCATGATGAGCTCATGAAGAACAATTCAGAGATCAACTGGTTGCCTGAGAACATCAAGGACGGAAGGATGGGTAACTTCCTTGATAATGTTATAGACTGGGGAATATCTAGGGAAAGATACTGGGGAACACCACTTCCTGTATGGACCTGCGAATGTGGCAATGTTCACGTGATCGGAAGCAAACAGGAACTCCGCGAGATGGGAGAAAATGTACCGGAAGACATAGAGCTTCATAAGCCATATATAGATGGAGTATATCTCAAATGCCCCAAGTGCGGCGGAAGGATGAAGAGGGAAAAGGAAGTCATCGACTGCTGGTTCGATTCCGGTTCAATGCCTTTTGCTCAGTGGCACTACCCATTTGAGAACAAGGAAGTATTCGAGCAGAGATTCCCTGCAAACTTCATAAGTGAGGCTGTAGACCAGACAAGAGGATGGTTCTACACCCTTTCAGCCATAGGTGCACTGTTATTCGGAAGAGCACCGTTTGAGAACTGCATAGTCCTTGGCCATGTTCAGGACAAGGAAGGAAAGAAGATGAGCAAGCATCTCGGAAACGTTGTGGATCCGTGGGATGTCCTCGATACAAAGGGAGCGGATGCCGTAAGGTGGTATTTCTACACCAACTCCGCACCATGGCTTCCTAACAGATTCTATGATGAGGCAGTTTCAGAGTCACAGAGAAGGTTCATGGGTACACTGTGGAATACATATGCCTTCTATATACTCTATGTAGAGATCGACCAGTTCGATCCTACCAGATATGAGCTTTCAAAGGACCTCGGAATAATGGACAGATGGATACTTTCAAGACTCAACTCCACCGTAAGGAATGTAAGGGGATATCTTGACAGCTATCTCATAACAGAGGCAGGAAAAGAGCTTTCACAGTTCGTGGATGAGCTTTCCAACTGGTATGTAAGAAGATGCAGGGAACGTTACTGGGGTTCAGCAATGGATCAGGACAAGATCGATGCATACATGACCCTTTACACGGTACTTGAGACCATGACAAGGCTTGCAGCTCCGTTCACTCCGTTCATCACAGAGACCATCTATCAGAACCTTGTAAAGAGCGTTGACAAGGATGCACCTGAGAGCGTACATCTGTGCACATATCCAGTATGTGATGAGTCGATGATAGATGCAGAGCTTGAAAAGAACATGGACGCAGTCCTCAATATAGTTGCCCTGGGAAGAGCATGCAGGAACGTATCCAACATAAAGAACCGTCAGCCTATAGCAGCAATGTATGTAGGAGGAGTAAACGGCATACCTGCAAACTTCGTGGACGTAATAAAGGGCGAGCTCAATGTGAAGGAAGTTCATTTCGGAGCAGCTGCTGACGAATATGTGAACTATATAGTGAAGCCACAGCTCCGTACACTGGGACCGAAATACGGAAAGCTCCTTAATGCAATAAGGACATATCTCTCCGAAGCAAACGGCTCACAGATCGTTGCTCACATGGCAAAGGAAGGACAGTACAGCTTTGAGGTCAACGGACAGGAGGTAGTTCTGGGAGAAGGAGATCTTCTCATAGAGCCTGTTCAGAAGGAAGGCTATGCTGTGGAAGTTGACGGTGACTATGCAGTCATAATCGATACTCACATAACTCCTGAACTCGAAGAGGAAGGAAATGTAAGAGAGATAATAAGCAAGATCCAGACACTGAGAAAGGAAGCAGGCTTCGAAGTCACAGACCACATAAGGATCTCATTTGCCGAAGGCGATGAAGTGATTGAGATAGTCAGAAGGAACGAGCAGGGCATCATGAAGGATACTCTTGGAGAATCCATAAGCTACGGAGAACTCAGCGGATATTCCAAGAAGTGGGATATAAACGGAAAAGATGTCACCATCGCTCTTGAAAAGATCTGATAAAGAGGATCCGAGTTGAGAAAGATAGAAGAAAGTACACCTGCCGGAAGGACTCCGGAGGTGGATAAAAACAAAAAAGAAGATAAGAGGAATGGGAAAAAAGGCTCATTCCTCTTTCCTGTGATAATGGTCATCCTTATAGGTGTGATCCTGTTTTCAGGGTATCAGGTGATCTCGATACTCACTGAGAGGGTCGAAGGTGCAGAGATATACGAAGAACTTGATGAATATATCACTGTTGACAGGAAGGAGACTGAAAAGATCACCTACAGGGATTTCGTGGAGAGGGCTCCAAACATCTATGTCAATTTTGACAAGCTTCAGGAGCAGAACCCTGATGTATGCGGATGGATCATCTTCCCCAACACCAAGATAAATTATCCCGTAGTAAAGGGAAAGGACAATTCATATTACCTTTCACATACATCCACGAAACAGAGGAATTCCTGTGGCGCAATATTCATGGACATGAACTGCAACAGGGAGTTTGGTGATGCGAAGACCATCATCTATGGTCACAGGATGAATAACGGCAGCATGTTCGAGAACCTTCTCAAATACAGGGAACAGGCATTCTATGATGAGAACCCTGCAGGGATCCTCATAACTCCAAAAGGAAGCTTCATGCTTTCCATAGTAGGGGCCAGGGAGGTAGAGGATGATCTCAAGTACTATCGTACCGGCTTTTCACATGACGATGAATTCCGGCAGGAGATAGACATACTGACATCAGGGTCATTGATACAGTGCAGCGACAGTGCGGACATGGATGATGACGTCGTCATGCTGTCCACATGTGTAAAGGGTGACCACAGCGTAAGGTTCATAGTCATGGCAAAGATCGTCAGCATGGATGAGTATTTCAAAAACTGACTTACAGTATGTGAAAACATATCCCATTATGCATAATAATGGGATTTTTTGTTGTCGTTGTGATATACTTTATGCTGTAGTGATATGTAAAGGAAAGGTTACCTTGTTAAGGTAAGCAGTGTAATTGAAGTGAAAAGCAT
>CACZNR010000009.1 GCA_902782475.1 uncultured Eubacteriales bacterium | reverse complement strand
TGCCGCGAAGGTCCATCCTTGCCACCACGCTGTAGTAGAAGACTACTGTTACGCACAGTGCGATAAGGCTTCCTCCGACAACGGTGTTATATGAGACTGCAATGCCTGCAAGGCTGTTGATGCATACTGAAAGTACAGCTGCACAAATCTCGGAAACGAGAAGGAAGATGCCTGCCTTCATTCCGAGCCTGTAAGCACAGAATGCAGAAGTGAGTACTGCTATTATTGCCATGACGATGAACATCTTTATGATGAAGCCTGTCTTCTCGCTGTTTGAAGCGGAACCTGTGCTTCTGAGATATGCATCTTCGTTATCCTTCTTTATCTCAGCAAGTATGGTCTCTGCATCCTTGTCGGAGATCTCCTTGCCGGTGATTATTACCTGTGAATTGAAGTTTTCCTTTGCAGTCACTACTTTGAGATCCCTGATCCCAAGGCCTGATGCTGCTGCCTGAGCCTTTTCCAGGGATATCTCCTTGGTGCTGCTGATCCTTATGATATCGTATTTTCCGAGATCAGATCCGAAACGTGTTCCGATGACCACTGAAAGCACGACTATCACTGCTGCTATGATGATCGCGATCATTGACAGATTCTTTTTCATTTCTCAGCACCTCCCTTGTTCTCACTGTATGAGAAGAACAGCCCGTTGCTGTCTGAAAGTCCTGTAAGGAGCTTCATGAATATCCAGTTGAATACCACTGCAAATATGTATGCAAGTATCAGCGGAAGTCCAAGACCGAATCCTGCTGTCTCAAGATGAGCATTGTCACTTGCGATGTATACCACAAAAGCAAGGATAAGCATGAATCCGGAAGTCGTTGCTATCTTGAGCAGTGCCTGATATCCGTTCCTGAAAGATGTGGACATGTGCTTCCTTATCCTGTACTCGTCCTTTGTCTTCTCCATGAGTACTATCGAGCATATCATGTAGAAGATAAGTGCAACGAATGTACCTGCAAATGACAGATGGCTCATGCGAAGACCTGTAAGGGAAGCAAGTGTGATGTAGCTTCCAAGAAGTCCTGCATATGATACAACGCTAAGTATTCCTGCGAGCCTGTACACGATGATCATGTATACGGCATACAGACAGCTCAGTATCAGCAGTACATTGATATAGTCCCCTATTCCGTTGCTGCTTATAGCACCGACCTTTTCAACTGAATCGATCTCCAGTTTCACTGGAAGCTTTCCTGTGTTTATGAGCTTCTTGAAGTACTCAGCCTGCTGCTGGGTATATGAAGTATTGAATCCGAGTATTCCGTTGTCGATGGCCTGTCTCACGGTAAGTTCAGCGATCTGCTCACCATCATAGAATACATGGATGTATTTCTCGTTTGCTGTTTCAGTGTTGGCTATCTTCTCGGTCCGGTCATTGAGGATGGTCATTCCTTCATTAGTCATCAGAAGATAGATACTGTATCTTCCAAGGGAGTTCTCCATAATATCGACCTGCTGGATATGATCCCTCTTCAGGAAAGTCTCTGAATCATCGTATGTCTTGACTTCGATATCACCGACGGTAATGAGCATCTCAGCTATCTGTGCAGCTTCCTGCTCGGTATATGTCTCATTGACAGGTATCCTTATAAGGAATGATCCTTCCCCTGTGCTTTCGATAGATGACCCGTTAAGTCCGAAGACCTTGAGTCTTTTTCTCAGTATCGATACAACTTCTTTTTCTTTACCTGAAATATCGCTGTCAGCCGCAGTCTTAATGTAGATATGATTTTCTCCTCCCAGGTCACTTCCGTATGTCAGTGATCTCAGAGGGTTGTACTCACCATTATTTACAGGTATCCCTATAAATGATGAAAGAGCACCAGCTATGAGTATGGCTGCGATCAATAATATCAAGATTGTATTGCGCAATTTCATGTTCTGCCCTCACATTGTTATTATTCTATTCAAGATAGAAAACCTTCATAATTATAATTCCCGCAGTGCCAATAGTCAATTTAATGATATGGTCCGACAGGCTTTACGGGGTAAACAGCGAAAGGACCGCCAAGTATGCGAACCTGCGGTCCTTAAGTTCATTCTTCTTTATCATCCTGTTTGGAAGTTACCATAACTTCCTTAAGCAGGAGATCCTTCTGTTTTTCATAATTTGATGATATCTCTTCAAGTATGTCTCTGAAGTCATCCTTTGAAAAAGTCTCCTCTGCCGAACGGTATATCCTTTCCCCTATCTTCCTGTAGAGACTGTCAGTTTCAAGGTCGAGCTGTCTTAACTCTTCCCTTATCCTGTTTGCTTCAAAAGTGTTCCCGGCTTTCTCGATGGTGTTCGATACTCCCCCTGCCACCTTGTTCCACATCTCCTTCAGGGATCCGGAAAAGCTTTTCTTTTTCTCCTCTGCCACCGGAGCCTCACTGCCTTCAGCAGGCACTACGGCAGTTTCCTTCACATCGTTAGTATTATTTTCCAAGATAGCTCTCCATCTTTCCGAGATCGAGGTCATAATCCTTAAGGATGTTGTAGAGCTTTTCAGTAATTATCCTTACTCCACCCTTGCTGTCGCTCTCTACGTTTACAGGAATAAGAGGATCATGCAGTGACATCCTTACGAGGAACCATCCGTTTCCGTTCTCCTTGTCCAGTGATACTCTGATGCCTTCATAGTTTGTAGGAGCCGGCGTGAATTCGTTATCCTCGTTTGCTATCCTTGTGATATCTTCTATGACCTTTGCTCCGTATGCCTTGAAGTCCTCTGCCTTGATGTTGAGTCTGAATTCCTCAGCTTCTGCAGGTTCCTCAAGTGTTGAGATAAGATCGAACATATTCTTGCCCTCAGCCTTCATGTTAGCCATGGTGATGAGGATCTTTGTTACGAGATACGCACCGTCGTCAAGGAAGTAATTCTCCTTCATTGCAGCATGTCCTGATGTCTCTATTGCGAGCTGGCAGTCATGTCCCTCATTGTTGAGCCTTATTCCTTCGTTTATGACGTTCTTGTATCCTCTCTTGAACCTGTGATGAACACCGCCGTTCTCAGCTATGAACTTTGCAAGTCCGCTGGATGTTGTGGAGTCTGTAACGATGGTTGTTCCAGGATGCTCGATAAGAAGGATCTTTCCTATGAGTGCTATGAGCCTGTTACGGTTGATGACCTTTCCTGTAGGATCAACGCATCCGCCTCTGTCAACGTCTGTATCAAATATGATACCAAGGTCTGCCTTTGCATTTACGACAGCTCTTGATATGGATTCTCCTGCTTCCTTGTCTTCAGGGTTCGGAATGTGGTTCGGGAACATGCCATCCGGTTCAAGGAACTGGCTTCCTTCTGTGTCAGCACCAAGAGGCTTCAGAACGTTCTCTACATAGAATCCGCCTGCGCCGTTTCCTGCGTCGACCACTACCTTGCTTCCTTCAAGAGGTCTCTCTTTTCCTGTTCCCTGTCTTACCTTATTGACGAGTATATCTGCATAAACGCTCATGAAATCGATGCTCTCAAGGCTTCCGTTTCCAAGCTTCTTGAAGTTTCCTTCCTCTGCGATCTTGATCACGTCCTTGATGTCTGACGCTTCAAGTCCGCCTTCCTTTACGAAGAACTTGAGTCCGTTCCTGTTGAATGGAAGATGGCTTGCCGTGATCATGATTGAACCGTCATATTCAAATCCTGGTGTGATGGTGGACATGAACATTGCGGGTGTTGAAGCAAGGCCTGTATCGAAAAGTGCAATTCCCATATCCTTGCATGCCTTCTCTACGCATTCCAGGATGTGAGGGCCTGAGATCCTTGAATCTCTGCCGATGCCTACTCTCAGGTCATCCTTGCCAAGCCTGTTCCTCAGCCATGTGATGTATCCGCAGCTGAGCTCATATATAGCTTCATCTGTAAGATTTACATGCTGTCCCTCGATGCCTTCAACAGCAATACCTCTTATATCGCTCTCATTACGAAGTTTCATTAGATCCATAATAATAAAATCCTTTCATCAGATAACCAAATTTTCCTATATAAAGTATAACACAATACATAATCCCAAAAAGCAATGATTTAAACTTTTTGACATGTCATATTATCTCAGTTTTGTACAGTCCCAATAGGGTTATAATGTGATTATTACGAGGGGAAAGGTCATTTAAAAATGTTCAGATCAAACAAACTTGATTATAGATTCGTTTTCTTTTCATCACTGGAAGCCCTGTTCTGGGCTATGATGGCCCCTTCTGCATATACCGTCGTATTCATGCAGGATCAGGGCTTCAACAACTCCCAGATAGGACTGGGACTTGCAGCCATCAATCTTGCAAGCTTCATGTTCCTTCCTGTATGGGGCATGGTGGCTGACAAGATAGGCTCAAGAAGAAAGACTCTTCTCATACTGTATACGGGCATAGCGATATTCGGAACACTTACTTCCATACTTACTGGAAATGTTGCACTGACCATACTTCTCATGTTCTCAGTCATCGTCTTCCGCGGTTCAGTATCAGCCATCACAGACAGCTGGCTCATAACGGAAGTGAATACCCCTGACCTTTCCGGAAGCAGGATAAACTACGGACCTGTAAGAAGTGCAGGTTCCATCGGATATGCACTGGCTACGCTCATATTCTATTTCCTGTTTACAAGGCTCAACGTAAGCACCAGATTCAACTGGCTCATCTCTGCAAGCCTTGCAGTGGCATGCTTCATACTGGTATCCACATATAAGGAGACGCAGTCTGACAGAAAGGCAGTGCCTGTATCAAGAAAGCTCTCATTAAAGGAACTGAAGCCAGGAAGGCTCCTTAAGAACTATTACTTCGTTACGTTTTTCTTCATCTACATGCTGATAAACATTCCTGGATACATCGGTACATCATACATACCTCAGCTATTGAAGGACATGGGGATGAATGCAGTCTTCGTAGGAGTGCTCGGAGCCATAAGGGCTCTTTGCGAAGTGCCTCTGCTGTTCCTCTCAACAAAGATAATAAAGAAGCTCGGCTATGTTAAGACGCTTTTCATCATCGGAACTGTGCTTGGCATAGAGCAGCTTTCATATATACTTGCTGACCATCTCATAGAGGTCATCATATTCCAGATAGTCCATGGTTCCATCAACGGTCTTCTTCTCGGAGCCGCTGCGGGATACCTGTTCTCACTGGTACCTCCGGAGCTCGTGTCAACATCACAGACATTCTGTTCAGCTTCATGTTCAGCCATCTCCATAGTCGGAAGCCTCATCAGCGGACCGCTGATCGATACGTTCGGAGTAAGGAGCATATACGTGGTGACAGTTTCAAGCATGGTAATAGCGATAGTGATGTTCGCTCTTACACTCTATATAGGAAAAGTAAGGAAGATAGAGCATTACGATGCCTCCAAGGATGAAGTATCAAAGGAGATCATGCAGAAGCTCTACAGTTAAAGGACATAGCAGTCATATCTTATGACTTTGCCGGTAATGGAATACGACGGCTTCCTGCCGTCCAGAAAAGGACCCTTAACGGGTCTTTTTATTATGACTTTTTTGGGGCCGCATGATATGGCGGCATCAAACAGTTCCCCTTCATTGCTGCAGGGACGCTCAAACTGCTGTATGAGCTGAAGTTTTTTCTTTACAAGAGAGCTCTTCTGTCTCTCGGGAAACATCGGATCAAGAAAAACTACGTCAGGACTTTCAGTGATACCTGACATGTATCTTATGGAATCGGAATTTTGGACCTCCATTCTTTGTGCAATGCCCTGAAGCACCGGATCTGCCTCTGCCCTTTCAAGTGCATCGCGAAGAAGTGAATATATGACTCTGTCGGATTCAAAGAGCTTTACAGTGTTCCCTGCAGCAGCAAGAAGAAAAGAATCCTCCCCAAGGCCTGCAGTGGCATCAATGATCCTGAGAGGTCCCTCATGTCCCCTGATCCTAGCAGCCTTTACGATCTGCTCTGAATTTACATTCCTTATCCTTCTTAAGAGCCTTGTGAAATCTCCCCTTATCTCCATTTCCCCGTTTCGAAGTACAATCCCATCCTCTGTAAAGATGAGCTCACACTCATGACCGGCATCGCTCCCATTAAGACACGGAACGCCAAGAAAAGCAGATAATGCATCTGCTTTTCCCTGAAATTCACTTTTTTCACATATCACGAAAAGTTCCAATTCTTCTGCTCCGTTCCTGTGCTCATTCACCGAAAAGCTCTGCAGTTTTCTGCATCCTTGAAGCTATCTCAACGCCAAACGGGCATCTTGTCTCGCAGGACTGGCAGCCTATGCAGGAACCTGCCTTCACATCCAGTGACAGATAGTGTTCTCTAACTGACTGAGGAACTTCCTTCTGCATGGTGGCAAGGTCATAGAACTTGTTCACCATTGCTATGTCTATGTCCATAGGACATGGCTTGCAGTGCCCGCAGTATGTGCACTGTCCCCTGTAGGAGTGCTTTGGCGCATTGGCTATCTTTGCAGCATAGTTCTTTTCCTCGTCCGTGGCAGTCTCATATGCCAGTGCAGCATCCACATGCTCAACAGAATCATAGCCTATCATAAGAGCACATACAGCCGGTCTTGTCAGACAGTAGTGGATGCATTCAACAGGTGTAAGCGCAACTCCAAGAGGAGACCTCTTCTCATCAAGGAGCCTTCCTCCTGCATAAGGCTTCATTACCGTAAGTCCTATGTCATTCTGTTCAGCCAGCTTGTAGAACTCCGCTCTTTCCGGATCCATTCCGTTCAATTCTTCTTCATAGTCCTCCCTGAAAAGGACATCAAGATCCTCTGTCGGAGGTTGCAGGTCAAATGCAGCATTTACAGAGAACATTATCATCTCGACTATCCCTGACTCTATGGCAAGCTTGCCGATCCTCGGGTTATGGGTGCTGAGTCCCACGTGCTTTATCACACCTGTCCTCTTCAGTTCTTCAACATATTTTATGAAATCTGTATCTATGACGTTGTGCCAGTCCTCTTCCTGATCGACATAATGTATCATTCCGAGATCTATGTAATCCGTATCGAATCTCCTGAGATAATCCTCAAAGGCAGGAACCACCTTTGACATGTCCCTTGTCCTTACATACTGACCGTCCTGCCATGTGGAACCGATATGTCCCTGGATATACCACTTGTCACGGCATCTCTTAAGGCCCTGACCTATGTCGCTTCTTACCTGTGGGCCAGGCATCCAGCAGTCCAGGATATTTATCCCCTTCTCCCTGCAGTAGTCCATGATCCTGACACATTCTTCAGTGGTGTGCCTTTCAAACCATTCTGCACCAACGCCTATCTCACTGACCATAAGACCGGTCTTTCCAAGTTTTCTGTATCTCATATTCCTGTCTCCTTTCCTACCCTGATACTATTATACATTCCGGAAGGACAAAACGTAAAAGGTCCCCTGCGATGCAGAGGACCCCAATAGTCATCATGACCTTATTTTATTATCTTTTTTGCAACTTCTTCCTTGAGTTCAGCCATGAGCTCATCAAGTGACTTTGAACCAAGGTCTCCGCCGTATCTGCTTCTTACAGATACCTTCTCATCCTCGACCTCTTTATGTCCCACGATGATCATGTAAGGTACCTTCTGTACCTGAGCTTCCCTTATCTTGTATCCCATCTTCTCGGACCTTGAGTCTATCTCTGTCCTGAAGCCTTCAGCAAGAAGTGCATCGTTTACCTTCTTTGCATAGTCATACTGATTGTCTGTGATAGGTATGACCTTTACCTGAAGCGGTGAGAGCCACAGTGGGAGTGCTCCCTTTGTCTCTTCAAGGTAATATGCCATGAATCTGTCTATGCTTCCGAGTATCGCCCTGTGAAGGACTACAGGTGTCTTCTTCTCTCCGTTGGAATCGATGTATGTAAGATCGAATCTCATCGGGAGGCAGAAGTCCAGCTGACATGTTGAGAGCGTATACTCGTTTCCTACTGCAGGCTGAACCTGTACGTCGAGCTTTGGTCCGTAGAAGGCAGCCTCACCTATCTTCTCTATGTATTCGATACCGATATCATCGAGGACCTGTCTCAGCTTTGTCTCGGCATTGTTCCACATCTCGTCATCCGGATAGTACTTGACCTTGTCCTCAGGATCTCTCAGTGACAGTTCAAAGTGGAAGTCCTTTATGTTGAGTTCCTCATACACTTCAAGTATCAGGTCAACAACGTTCTTGAACTCTGACTCTATCTGCTCAGGTGTCACAAATAAGTGAGCATCGTTCTGGCAGAACGATCTTGCTCTTTCAATTCCCTTGAGGGAACCGCTCGCCTCGAATCTGCAGTCTCTTGCAACTTCACCGATCCTTATAGGGAGCTCCCTGTAGGAGTGCATCTCGTTTGAATATATCATCATGTGATGCGGGCAGTTCATTGGTCTTAAAACGAACTCTTCGCCTTCCACTTCCATCTTCGGGAACATTGAATCCTTGTAGTGATCCCAGTGTCCTGAAGTTTTGTAGAGCTCTACGTTTCCAAGAGGAGGTGTAAGGACATGCTTGTATCCAAGCTTCTTTTCCTTGTCCTTTATGTAGTTCTCAAGCTGTTCCCAGATGATGTATCCGTTTGGCAGATACATTGGAAGGCCCTTTCCCACCAGGTCGTGTGTCATGAATATTTTGAGTTCCCTTCCGAGCTTTCTGTGGTCTCTCAGCTTTGCTTCCTCAAGCTTGGCAAGATGTTCCTCCAGCTGACTCTTCTTCGGGAATGATGTTCCGTATATCCTTGTGAGCATCTGCTTGTGCTCGTCGCCTCTCCAGTAAGCTCCTGCTATGGAGATCAGCTTGAAGGCCTTTACAGGCTTTGTTGTCATAAGATGTGGCCCGGCACAGAGGTCAACGAACTCGCCCTGCTTGTAGAAGCTAAGTTCCTCGTCTTCCGGAAGATCCTCTATGAGCTCTACCTTGTATGGTTCTTCCCTGTCCTGCATCAGCTTTATTGCTTCAGGTCTTGAGAGGGTGAATCTTTCGATAGGGAGATTCTCTGAAACTATCTTTTCCATCTCCTTCTCGATCTTCTCAAGGTCTTCCTGTCTCAGTGTGAAGGAAAACTCAAAGTCATAATAGAATCCTTCCTTTATGGCAGGTCCAATTGCAAGCTTTGTATCCGGATACAGTCTCTTTACTGCCTGTGCCAGGATGTGGCTCGTTGTATGATGGAATGCTGACTGACCTTCGATATCATCAAATGTATAGACACTGAATTCGCAGTCTTCGTTTATCTCTGTCCTGAGATCATGTGCCACCTTGTTGATGCTTACGGCACATGCTGCTCTGGCAAGGTTCGGGCTGATCTCTTCAGCGATCTGTATTCCGCTCTTGCCGTTCTCAAATTCTCTTTCTTCTCCGCCCTTAAGTATTAATTTCATCTTATTCCTCCGATACAAATAAAAAAGCCCTTTACAGCTTATAGCTTATAAAGGGACGCATACACGTGGTTCCACCCAATTTCCATATAAATGGCACTCATTACACCTTTAACGGAGCTACCCGGGTTGTTACCTCTCCAAGCTGGTATTCAGCAATTTCTCGTCTCAGGATGCTTCCACCATACTGCATCCATTCTCTTGCAGATATCCACTGCCTACTGGTCTCTTCATCGATTTTATGGCAATAATATACACTTTTTGAAACTTTACGTCAACATCAATAATGGCATGATCATCCATTTTTATTTTTTCAAGTACAGCTTGAATATCCGGTTGAAAT
Source organism: uncultured Eubacteriales bacterium (assembly GCA_902782475.1). Taxonomy (GTDB): domain Bacteria; phylum Bacillota; class Clostridia; order Christensenellales; family Christensenellaceae; genus QANA01. Next base: position 17,296 of record CACZNR010000009.1, on the reverse strand, counting down.
ATCAGCCCCTGCTCTCTACAATAGATTACGGAAAAACTGTAACATGTAGGTGGAACAGAAGGAGATATGCCGGGGGCAGCAGAAAGGAGACAGCATGAGTTTCAAAGATAATCTGAGAAGGATAAGACTTGAAAAAAGGATGACCCAGGAGGTCCTGGCGGAAAAGCTGGACGTGACGTTCCAGGCGGTATCATCCTGGGAAAGAGGAGAATATCTCCCGGAGACTGAAAAGCTTCTTAAGCTTACTGATGTCCTTGACGTTTCTGTCTCTGCACTGGTAAACGACAGTGCTTCCTCTTTCAGCTTAAGGGACAGACTGTTCGACCCCGAACATATGAAGACCTTTATAAAGGCAACGGCCAGGGAGAACGGACTGTCCGGCACCCTTAAGGCCCTGAGTTTTGCAGAGGATGCCCATGAAGGCCAGAAAAGAAAGAATACTGATGTTCCCTACATCTATCATCCCCTTATGCTTGCATGCCATGCAATAGCCCTTGGGATAAGGGATGATGATGTCATCTCTGCCTGTCTTCTCCATGATGTGGTGGAAGACTGCGGAAAAGAAATGTCAGACCTTCCTGTAAGCGACAGGGCCAGGAAACTCGTACAGCTCCTTACACACGGAGATACCGAGCCCTCTTCAAGACAGGAAGTCATGGATGCCTACTACAGGGACATCTCCCGTGATCCCGATGCTTCCCTCATAAAATGTCTGGACAGATGCCACAACCTGAGCACCATGTCGTATGGTCTTTCAAACAGCAAACAGATAAGGATGATAACGGAAACGGAAAGGTATTATCCTGCTCTTCTTGATGTGATAAAAAACGAACCACGCTACAATGACGCCGCGTGGCTTCTGAATTACCAGATAAACAGCATGCTGGACATCTACAAGAGGATGATCTGAAAATATCAACCGCCTGAGCATCTGCCCGAATGACCTGTCCCTAGAAAACGACCCTTGAAATGAGCATGTAAAGCCCCGTTCCTCCGATGATGCTGAATATGGAATTTCTCTTCCATATCTGGATCCCGGCTACACAGATGACAGGAAGGATCTCCGGAAATCCGAAAGGATACACTGCAGCCATCAGGTATCCTGGAACATCGGAGTTGACAGATATCTTTCTCCGGTATCAGGCAGAAGTACGACGATATTCTTTCCTTCGTACCCTTCCCTTTTTGCTATCATGGCAGCTGCATGGACTGCAGCTCCTGATGATATTCCAACAAGGAGTCCTTCTTTTCTTGCAAGTTCCCTCCCCGTCCTGAATGCATCATCACCTGAGACAGGTACGACCTCATCGTATATGTCAGTATCAAGAATCTCAGGAACAAAGCCTGCACCTATCCCCTGTATGGTGTGAGGACCGGACTTTCCCTGCGACAGTACAGGAGAGTCCTGAGGCTCCACAGCTATTACCTTTATGGAAGGATCTTTTTCCTTAAGATATCTTCCGATGCCGGTTATGGTCCCGCCGGTACCTGCTCCGGCAACAAATACATCTATCTTACCGTCCATGTCCTCCCATATCTCCGGTCCTGTGGTACGGTAATGTGCATCCGGGTTTGCAGGGTTCACAAACTGTCCGGGGATAAAGCTGTTCTCATATTCCTTTGCCAGCTCCTCCGCTTTCTCTATTGCTCCGGTCATTCCCTTTTTTCCTTCAGTAAGTACTATCTCAGCTCCATATGCCTTGAGAAGGTTCCTTCTCTCTACGCTCATGGTATCAGGCATTGTAAGTATGACCCTGTATCCTCTTACTGCTGCTATGGCTGCAAGGCCTATGCCGGTATTCCCACTGGTGGGTTCAATGATCACGGAGCCTTTTTTCAGGAGGCCTTTTTCTTCTGCATCATCTATCATGGCCAGTGCCACTCTGTCCTTAACACTTCCTGCAGGATTGAAATACTCCACCTTTGCATATATGTTTGCCTTCAGGCAATTATTTCTCATGTAATTTGAAAGCCTTACAAGTGGAGTCCTGCCTACAAGCTGACTGATGTTATCATACGTTCTCATGTGTTCCTCCTGTATCAAAAAAAGATCTATGTAAATGATTCACTGCATCTTAAAATGACGCGTGCGGATCAATTACCTACTATATTAGTAGGTATTATATTCTTGACCTATGAAAATGTCAAACCCGGCATGCATCATATGGTGTTGTTTGTGATGATCTCTGTAAGGAAGGCCGTTCTCAGACCCTCATGAATAATGTGATCCTAGTGCTTTGTCCGATAAAAATCATTAAAGATAGTTTAATGTTATATCCCGTTTAATCAATCAATTAAACGTTAAAGTTTACTTCAAACACGTGTTTACAAAGATTTCACATATATTTTCATATAAAGCTATAATATTTCTCTAATATTTCCAGAAAAAAGGCTTCTTTTTTTCCAAGAATAGTATATAATAACAGACGAAGAAGACACAGCATACTCCTTTTTTATTTAACTTCGTTCAAAAATAGAATTTTATTTTACCTGTGTCTTCTTTTCTTTTATCCATTATTATCAGTCCATGGAAACGAACTTGTAATCCTTGTCCTCCACAGCCTTTTTTATGACCTCAGGATCAACGTCACATGTTGTAGTTATGACAGCTGTTCCCTTCTCGTGGCTCACTTCTGCACTTTCGATACCTTCGATGTTTTCCAGTGCTTTCTTGACCGTTGCTTCACAGTGCATGCACATCATTCCTTCGATGACTACAGTATGTTTCATATTCTTTTCCTCCACTTTTTTATCTGCCCCTGAAGGATCTTCCACAGATATCACCTTGTAGTCCTTATCCTCCACGGCCTTTATAAGAACAGCATCATCCACAGGTCCGTCCAGTGTGATCTCTGCTGTACCTTTTACATGATTTACTTCTGCGGCAACAACTTCTGGTACAGCTTCAAGAGCCTTCCTTACAGTTGCTTCACAGTGTTCGCACATCATGCCTTCTATGTGCATGATCTTCGTGAGTTTTCTGTCTTCCTGTTCCTCATTTACTTCAAATATGTCAGTCTCAATGGCATTCCTGTGTTTTCTGTCCCTTGAAGGATCATACATCCTGAAGAAATTGAGTCTGAGGGCATTACTTACTACACAGAAGCTTGAAAGGCTCATTGCTGCAGCTCCAAACATCGGGTTCAGGGTTATTCCGAAAGGAATGAGCGCACCTGCGGCAAGAGGTATACCTATAGAATTGTATATGAATGCCCAGAACAGATTCTCATGGATGTTGGTCAGAGTCGCCCTTGATAACCTCACTGCAGCAGCCACATCCTTTAATGAGCTCTTCATCAGTACTATGTCAGCTGCATCTATGGCCACATCGGTTCCTGCTCCTATGGCTATACCCATGTCAGCCCTTGTAAGAGCCGGAGCATCATTTATGCCGTCACCAACCATAGCTACCTTGCCATGCTTCTGAAGTTCCCTTATTATGCTTTCCTTTCCTTCAGGAAGCACGCCTGCAACCACCTCATCCACACCGGCAGACTTTCCGATGGCCTTTGCAGTCCTTTCATTGTCACCTGTGAGCATGACTACCCTTATGCCCATGTTCTTGAGTTCTTTTATCGCTTCGGCACTGTCAGGCTTTATGACGTCAGCTACGGCTATGAGTCCTGCAAATCTGTCCTCCTTTGCAAAGAGGAGCGGAGTCTTGCCTTCCTCGGCCAGCCTGTCAGCCTCACTTATTATCTCACTGTCAGCCTTTACTTTGCCTGTTATATATCTCTTGCTTCCACCATAGAGCATTTTACCATCAAGCTGTCCCTTAAGGCCGTTTCCAGGCAGTGCCTCAAACCCAGATATCTCCTTGGCTTCCCTTCCTGCTTCCACTGCCTTCTCCACTATGGCACGTGCAAGAGGATGTTCGCTCTTTGCTTCAAGGGCATATGCAAGATCCATGAGTTCTTCTTCGCTGAAACCTGAAGCAGGTATGATGTCAGTGACCTTTGGCTCCCCTGATGTGATGGTGCCTGTCTTGTCCAGTGCTATGATCTGCACTTTTCCTGTTTCTTCAAGTGAAACGGCTGTCTTGAACAGTATCCCATTCTTTGCACCTTTTCCGTTGCCCACCATTATGGCAACAGGCGTTGCAAGTCCCAGTGCACATGGGCAGCTTATTACAAGCACTGATATTGCCCTTGCTATGGCATAACCGAAGGTCTGTCCCAGAAGCAGCCATACTATTAGTGTAACAGTCGCTATTCCTATGACCACCGGAACGAAGATCCCGCTTACCTTGTCAGCCACCTTGGCTATAGGTGCCTTTGTGGCAGCAGCATCCGATACCATCTGTATTATCTGTGAAAGGGTCGTATCTTCCCCTACTCTTGTAGCTTCGCATCTTATATATCCTGAAGTGTTTATGGTTGCAGCAGATACCATGTCTCCTTTAGTCTTGTCCACAGGTATGCTCTCACCTGTAAGTGAAGACTCATTTATAGCAGAGGACCCTTCCAGAATGATCCCGTCCACTGGGATGCTCTCTCCCGGCCTTACTGCAAATATATCGCCCTTCCTGACTTCCTCCACAGGGACCGTGACTTCTTCACCGTTTCTTACGACAGTAGCAGTCTTTGGTGCAAGGCTCATAAGTCCCTTGAGGGCACTTGTGGTCTTTCCCTTTGCCCTGGCCTCCAGCATCTTTCCAACAGTGATAAGAGTAAGTATCATGGCCGCAGATTCAAAATAGAACTCATGCATGTATCCCATGACTTTCTCTGTATCCATGTCCACCTGAGCCCTTGTCATCATTAGAAGTGCAAATGTGCTGTATACAAATGCTGCACTTGAACCCATTGCCACCAAGGTATCCATGTTTGGTGCTCCGTGAAGAAGTGACTTGAAACCACTGACAAAGAACTTCTTGTTTATGATCATTACTATGATGGCAAGGAGCATCTGTACGATGCCCATTGCAACATGATTGTCATTAAAGAATGCAGGAAGAGGCCATCCCCACATCATATGTCCCATGGAGACATACATGAGCACTGCAAGAAAGCCTATGGATGCTATGAGCCTTCTCCTGAGGACAGGAGTCTCGTGGTCTTCCAGTGCATCTTCTTCCGCAGATCTTTTTACACTTTCCTGTCCCTTGACCTTTGCACCATATCCGGCATCTACCACTGCCTTTATCACATCGCTTTCAGAAGCGCTTCCTTCTACTCCCATGGAATTGGTAAGGAGGCTCACGGTGCAGGATGTGACACCATTCACCTTTGAGACTGCTTTTTCTATCCTGGCAGCACATGCTGCACAGCTCATACCGGTAACGTTATACTGTGTCATTGTCCTCTCCTTATTTCATGAGCTTCTGGATGGTAGCCACCAGATCATCTATAACTTCGTTCTTTCCGTTTCTTACATCTTCAACCACACAGTTCCTTATGTGACATGCCAGCAGATCCTTGTTGAATGAGTTTATGGCTGCACCTACAGCCTGTGACTGTACCAGTATGTCAGTACAGTAGGCATCTTCTTCCACCATCTTCTTAAGTCCTCTGACCTGTCCCTCTATCCTGCTGAGCCTGTTTACGAGGCTCTTTATCTCATCTTCAGTCCTGTGTTTCAGTTTTATTTCACAGCAATCAGCCATCTCTGTTTCTCCATTCATCTGAATATCACAGATATAGTATACCCTATGGGGGTATATGTCAACCCAAAAAAAAGAGACCTTATGGTCTCATTTCTCTGCCTGTATCCCGCTTATGAGTACAAGGTTTCTCAGCAGCTGATCATACATGAACGGTCGCTTGAAACGCTTTTTCAGGATGTCTCCCTGAAGATGCTTTACCTTCTTCCCGTATGAGGACAATATGTCTTCACTGTCAAAGGCTTCAGCCAGTGCCTTTCCTGTCTTCATTGCATAGCTTATGCCTTCAAATGATGTGGGAGATATGAATCCAGCCGCTTCCCCTGCAAGGAACATGGTGCCGTCACCGAGCATGAAGTCGGATCTTCTCCTTGGCCTGTATATCATGCAGGCACTTGATTCCAGCACCTCTCCCAGCCTGTAGCCTTGATCATCGCTGAGCTTTTTCTTCTGCTTTTCAAAATTATCTCTTGCTCCCTGAGGTTCATAGGCTCCTCCGAAGCTTATCTCATCTTCCTTTGTAAAGAGCCATGAACAGCTGGGGCTCGTCTCTCTGTCAAAAATGCATGCAAAGATCTCATCATCCTTCAGCCGGTATCTCTCCTGAATGGAAACATAGTGCTTGATGGCATCCTTCCTGCCCTTGAAGAGCTCCCTTCTGACGATGCTGCCTGCACCGTCTGCTCCCACCAGATACCTGCATGTGACTTTTCTCTGAAGACCGTCCTCAAACTTCAGGGACACTATATACTGATTTCTGCCCTTTCGTATGTTGACGGCCTTTGCAGGCACTGTCACCACATTGTCTCCCGAAAGTCCCTTGAGCCAGTTATCGAACTTCTTCCTGTCCATGTTCACATAGTTCCTCGGATAGTTCCTTTCCCTTCCCGTTCCAAGGTCCATGGTCCTTATATGCCTTACCCTTGGCTCCACCATCACCTCATCGGGGACACAAAGATCCATCTCCTTAAGGAATGAAACGCTCTGCGGAGCCAGGAGCCCGCCGCAGGGCTTTTCTCTTCCGAAGCTTCCGTCGAGCCTCAGAACACTGTATCTGTTACTGATATATCTGCAGAATATGCTCGATGCAGGACCTGCACCGACAACTATGATATCGTAATTACTTTCCATGATTCATGTTCTCCCTGAGCACATGGAACAGGACCTTTCTTTCCTGTATCTTCCCAAGGCTCCTGAGTGCCTCAGCAACTGCTCCGAATACCGGAGGATCCGAGAAGGTCATAAGCTCCAGTCTTCTGTCCATGATATCCCTGAGGCTTTCCATTATGAAGGCAGAACCTCTTGTGAACTGGGAGCCGGTCACTACCACGTTTACCTTATCTTCACCGAAATCAAGCTTATCGAGCATCGAGTCAAATATGAGGGAATACTCTGAAACGGACTTTTCAATTATGCTGCGTGCCGTCCTGTCTCCTTCGTCAGCAGCTCTGTGAAGCGCTTTGCAGCAGGTGAGCCTAAGTGCATTCCTGTCAGAAGTGAAAAGCCTGTTTACATTCTCCATGAACATCTCATCGGCAGGAAAGCCAAGTCCTTCCGTTACAAGATCTACCATGACAGACTTCTCTCCCAGCTTGTACATGTATCTGTAGACAGCAGAGATCACCTGTTCCGTATACCACTTGCCTCCGCCGAAATCATCGGAAAACTCATGGAAACCGCCTATCTGTAGCCTGTTCCCATTTCTGTCCAGTCCTGCTACTGAAAAGCCCGTGCCGTTTATTGCCCCTATGCCATATCCGCTGTCAGAACCTGCCAGTATCGGAAGGAATGCATCATTGAATAAAAGGAAAGGACATCCAAGAAACGCCTTTATCCGTTTCTCCATCTCGTCATACTGGTATGAGACATCAAGACCTGCAAGTCCGAAGACAGCGCACTCCACATCACCGATACCTATCCCTGCCTTAAAGAGAGCATCGTCTATGAGGGCTTCAAGTACTCCTGCAGCCTCATCAAATCCGCCCGGAAGGAATTCGTGGCTTGAAGCTCCCCCTTCCATGAGACAGACCTTATTCAATTCAGTATCACATATCATGACGTGAGTCTTTGTAGCTCCGCCGTCGATACCCATAACAAAACGTTTCATATCCATGACCTCACCTGTATTATGATTTTATCACATAAACAAAGCTCATGCTTTCTGTTATAATAACCATATCTTTTCAAGGATGTAGATTATGACAGTAAAATTATATGAAAGCGATCCGCTTCTGAGGATCTTTGATGCCACTGTGCTCTCATGCACGGAAAAAAACGATCATTACCTTATAGAGCTTGACCAGACGGCCTTCTATCCTGAAGGAGGAGGTCAGCCTGCAGATCACGGTAAGATAGACGGTGCCGAAGTATTTGATGTCCATGAGAAAAACGGCATCATATACCACTATTCCAGAACTCCCATAGAACCCGGAAAGACCGTCAGCGGGAAGGTCGATGGCCTTCGCAGGGATGATCTTACACAGCAGCACTCAGGTGAGCATGTGCTTTCCGGACTGATCCATAAAAGATACGGATATGACAACGTCGGCTTCCACATGGGAGCGCTTTTCACCGAGATTGATTTCTCCGGAAGGATACCTGAGGAAGACATAGTGCTTCTTGAGGATATGGCCAACAGGTATATCCAGGAGGATCATGAGGTAGTGATAAACGTATACCCTTCCTTCTTCGAAGTTCCTTTTGACTACAGGAGCAAGAAAGAGATACATGGAGAGATAAGGATAGTGGAGTTCCCGGGAGCCGATACATGTGCCTGTTGCGGAACACACGTAAGACGTACAGGTGAGATCGGTCTTGTAAAGATCGTAAGCTCAACAAATCTCAGGGACGGTACACGCCTTGAGATAATCTGCGGAGAGCGTGCCCGCAGATACCTTGGCCAGATATTTGACAGGAATCACAGCATATCTGCCCTTCTTTCTGCAAAGATGCTGGAAACGGACGAAGCAGTAAAGAGGCTCCTCTCCGAAAGAGACATCCTGAAGGAAAGAGTGAAGGAGCTTTCAAGACTGCATTTTGAGTCCATTGCATCAGGCTATCTGGGAAGTGAAGAAGCCCTGCTGTTCATGGACGGACTGGATTCAGACTCCATAAGGGAGCTTTGTGTGATGGTAATGGATAAGACCTCAGGACTTGTCAGTGTCTTCTCCGGAAATGACGAAAACGGCTACAGATATGCTATCGGAAAAACAGGAAGTGACATAAGAGCCATGGTAAAGGCGTTCAATGCTGCCCTGTCAGGCCGTGGTGGCGGAAGGGACCCGTTCTTCTGTCAGGGGTCTGTCAGCTCAGACAGAGATTCCATCACAGCTTATCTGAAAAACATGAATTAAAAAAGACATAGGAAAAAGTGCAGGTCGTGGATCAATCCATTCCCTGCACTTTTTATTAATAGGTCATATTGTTAACTGTTTTGTTGTAAAGCTTCCTGATCCCTGTTGCCCAGCATAGTATCTCTCCAAGGACTACTCCTGCCAACGCCTGCAGTATCTGATAAGGAAGTTTCAGAATCGCATACTCAGGAGTTGAATAGATGTATGCTCTTCCCAGTGAATATCCCACGATCATTATTATCGCTCCTATCACAGCTCCCCATACGGATGCAGCAAAGGGTCTTTCCTTCATGGTCCTGTGTGCTATCACTGATATCAGGAATCCCTGCAGTGCCCTCACCACCAGTGAAACGAACATCGGCGCAGGATAGAAGAACAGATCTCCAAGAAAGGCTCCCAGTCCCGAAACTATGGTGGCTTCAAGAGGATCAAGGAGAACGCATGCAAGAACTATCAGGACATCGTTGAGATATACATGCCCTCCGGGCACTGCCACGGAAAAGATGCTTGAGCTAAGCACGATATTGATGGCAAGAAACAATGCCGATACTGTCAGTTTGATTATCCTGTTCCTGTTCATACTAGGTCCTCTCCTTTACATATTTACATTATATGATAATTTGGTATTATAAAAATAACCAGTATCTATATTTTTTATATAACCAGAAGGGATAGCATATGAACAATAAAGGTTTTGCATATCTGAGGATCTATCAGGAGATAAGGGACAACATAGTCGACGGAGCATATGTGTACGGAACCAAACTTCCGTCAAAGAGGACTCTTGCCGACTCCAGGAACGTAAGCGTCATAACCATACAGAGAGCCTATTCCATACTTGAAGATGAAGGCTACATCGAATCCCGTGAAAGGAGCGGATACTTCGTGGCCTACAAGAAGACTGACAGCTTCCTCTCCTTCCCTGACCACGAACAGGCCATCAGCGTTTCTTCTGACCATCAGGTATCAGAAGACCTGTTTCCGCTGCAGTCATATGCAAGGGCTGTAAGGAAAGTCCTCTCTGTCTCAGGCGAATACATCTATTCCAGGTCTCCCAATACAGGAATGCATGAGCTGAGAAATGCCATCCGCTCATACCTTTCCAGATCCAAGAACATAGACGTGGACTCCTCACAGATAATCGTTGGCTCCGGTTCAGAATATCTGTACGGAATGCTTGTGCTGCTGCTGGGTCATGAGCGGATATATGCCCTTGAAAGACCTTCCTACAGCCAGATACACACCATCTACAAATCCCTTGGTGTAAGGTTCGAAGAACTGCAGCTGGGCCAGGATGGCATACTGAGCTCAGAACTTGCCTCATCAAAGGCAAGTGTCCTTCACGTGACACCGTACAACAGCTATCCAAGCGGGATATCCGCTTCCGCCTCCAAACGTTATGAATATATACGGTGGGCAGAAAAGGACCGCTTCATCATAGAGGATGACTATTCTTCAGAATACTCCCTTTCAAGGAAAAATGAGGATACCCTGTTCCTGCTATCAGAAAACGACAACATAATATACCTTAACTCCTTTTCCAGGACCATCTCCCCTTCCATAAGGGTCGGCTACATGGTTCTGCCTAAAAAGCTGTGCGAGGACTACTACAGGATAGTCGGAGCCTATTCATGCACCGTTCCTACACTTGAACAGCTAGTGATAACAGAGCTTCTGGATTCAGGAGAATTCGAAAGACATATAAACAGGGTAAGAAGAGCAAAAAGAAAGGCTGTCCACCAGTCCCAGACAAGATAAAAGGACGTGCCTCAACCGACACGTCCCTGACTTTTATCCTATGCTTTTTCAGGATACATATACCGGATGACTGCTGCAGATCCTGTCCACTTCTGCTGCAACAGATTCGATCGAATCTTCCTTCTCATAGATGATCCTGGATACCAGGTCTGCTATGACAGAAGCCTCGTCTTCCTTTATTCCCCTTGAGGTTATGGAAGGACTTCCGATCCTTATGCCACTTGTTACGAAAGGACTGAGCTTCTCAAATGGAATGGTGTTCTTGTTCACGGTTATGTGTGCCCTGTCCAGAAGAGCTTCTATCTCTTTTCCCGTAGTTCCCTTCTCACTTACATCCACCAGCATCAGATGATTGTCCGTACCCCCGGACACCAGTCTAAGACCATTTGCCTTCAGCCTTTCAGCCATGACTGCGGCATTTTTTACGACCTGCTTCTGGTATTCAATGAAACTGTCCTCCATAGCCTCCCTGAAGCATACAGCCTTTGCAGCTATGGTATGCATGAGAGGACCTCCCTGTGTGCCCGGGAATATGGCCTTGTCTATTGCCTTTGCAAACTCCTTCTTGCAGAGTATGAGGCCTCCTCTCGGGCCACGCAGTGTCTTATGTGTGGTCGATGTGACTATGTCTGCATGCGGGAACGGATTATCATGTACCCCTGCTGCAACAAGTCCTGCAATATGAGCCATGTCCACCATGAGAAGTGCACCGTTTTCATGAGCTATCTGTGCAAACCTTTCAAAATCGAGTTTTCTTGGATATGCACTTCCTCCGGCCACCACCAGCTTCGGTCTGTTCTTCCTTACGATCTCTTCCAGTTCGTCATAATCTATCTGTTCTGTGACTTCATTGACTCCGTAAGGTACGACATTGAAATACTTACCTGATATGTTCACTGGACTTCCGTGTGTAAGATGTCCACCGTGAGCAAGGTTCATTCCAACTATGGTGTCACCAGGCTCCAGCAGTGCAAAATAGACAGCTATGTTTGCCTGTGCACCTGAATGCGGCTGTACGTTTGCATGTTCTGCTCCAAACAGCTTCTTTGCTCTTTCTATGGCAAGTCTCTCGACTATGTCCACATATTCACATCCGCCATAATAACGTTTTCCGGGATAACCCTCGGCATATTTGTTTGTGAGATGGGATCCCATGGCCTGCATTACTGCCTCAGAGACTATGTTCTCAGAAGCTATCAGTTCCAGATTCCTGTTCTGTCTTCCGAGTTCTTCCTCCATGGCAGAGAAAACTTCGATATCAGTCTTCCTTACCTCTTCATAATTCAACATTCTTCAACCTCCGCCAAAACTTTCAAAGCAGTCTGTGCTGCTTTCTTTTCTGATTCCTTTTTGGAAGAACCCTTCCCCTGGCCAAGTTCCCTGCCATCCACAGTGACCTTACTGTAAAAGGTCCTGGAATGGGGCGGGCCTTCTTCCTTCACGATCTCATATACTATATGATGATCCTTTCCGTCTTTCTGTATCAATTCCTGAAGGGCAGACTTGTAGTCTGTTTCCAGCTTTATGCCGTTACCGCTGAAAAGCACATCATGACAGAATCTCTTAGCCTGTTCAAAGCTGCTGTCAAGATACATTGCCCCTATTATCGATTCGACCATATCACATAAAATGGATCTCTTCTGTCTTCCTCCGGAGTGTTCCTCACTTTTTCCTAGTATCAGGAACTCCCCAAGACCGTTCTCCAGAGCCCATTTTGAGAGATAATCCTCCCTTACCAGCTTGGACCTCATGGAAGTAAGCTGGCCTTCTGTAAAACCAGGATTCTCAACGAACAGATTCTCGCTGACTACCAGCTCAAGTACTGCATCTCCAAGGAACTCAAGGCGTTCGTATGAATACTCAAGTCCCTTGGATGAATGGGTGAGAGCTTCCGTAAGAAGATTCTTATTTTCGAATGAATAACCTATCTTTTTTTCAAGCAATGAATGATTCATAAGAGCTCCGCAAGATCCTCCCATTCAGTGTAATATTCCTGCAGCTGTGTCGTCAGAGCTTCTATCCTGGAATTGGTATCCATAAGTTTACCATAATCACTGGAGATTTCAGGATTTTCAAGCTCTTTTGTAAGAATATTTATTTTATCTTCCGTGTTTTGTATGAGTTCCTCCAGTTTTGCAAACCTGTTTTTCCTTTTCCTTATCTCTGCTTCCGCTTCCTTTGCCCTTCTGTACTCTTCTCCTGCATCAGACTTCTTTTTCTGGACAGGAGCCTCATCCACTGTTTTCTTGGATTTGTCGAAAAGATACTGGTCATAATCCACCGGATAGATGTCAGTTCCGTCCCTGTCCAGCTCTATCACCTTTGTAGCAAGCTTCCTTATGAAATATCTGTCGTGGGATACTGCAAGTATGGTGCCATCATATCTTAAAAGGGCATTTTCAAGTATCTCCCTTGTAGCCATGTCCAGATGGTTGGTAGGCTCATCAAGGAGCAGCAGATTGCATCCGGAGAGCATGAGTATGGCAAGAGCCACCCTGGCCTTCTCTCCTCCGGACAGAGATGAGACCTTCTTCTCCACCTCATCGTCCGTGAAGAGGAACAGTGCAAGTATGTTCCTTATCTTTCCAAGCTGAGTCTCATCAGTATTCTTGTATACCGCCTCGATTATGGTGTCATTCATTGGAAGGTTCTCCTGACCCTGTGCATAGTAGCCTATGTCCACATTGGTGCCTATGAATATCTCTCCTTCGAAATCCTCCACCTCACCAAGTATCATCCTTAAAAGTGTCGTCTTTCCCGTTCCGTTCCTTCCCAGTATGAAGGCCCTGTCATTTCTCTTTATCTCAAAACCGGCATTACGGAACAGAACAGTATCCCCAAACTTCTTGGAAACGCCTGTGATCCTCAGAACATCATTTCCGGACTTCCTGTCCTCTGAAAATGAGATCCTGATGCTCTTTTCCTTTTCGGATGGCTTTACCATGGTCTTTCTGATCCTGTCAGCCATCTTTTCCTTGTGCCTTGCAGTTATGAATGACCTTTCGGTGTTCCAGCGCTTCTGCTGTTCGATCATGGCTTCTATGCGCTGTACTTCCCGCTCTTTCTTGGCATAGTCACGGCGGAGGAATTCATCCCTCTCCTCCTTGAGCTGTGCATACTTGGTATAGTTGCCGTTATACAGTTCTCCCCTTGTGAAGGAGATCTCAAATATCTTGTTTACGAAATTATCCAGGAAATATCTGTCATGGGAGATGACAAGGATGGAGCCTCTGTAATCAGAAAGATATTTTTCAAGCCACTCCAGTGCCTCTATGTCGAGATGGTTCGTAGGCTCATCCAGAAGGAGTATGTCTGGCTTTGAAAGAAGTATCTTTGCTATGAGCACCCTGGTCCTCTGGCCGCCGCTGAGCTTCTCGATCTGAATATCGAGCTCATTCTCTGAAAGGCCCAGTCCAAGAAGCATGGACCTTGTAAGGGATCTGTATGTAAGACCTCCTTCGTTTACAAAGCGCTCCTGTGTCCTGTTGTATGCTTCCACGGACTCCATGGTAGAGGATGCTATCATTTGCTCATTTAATTCATTTAGCCGTTCCTCCAGATGAATTAGATCAGAAAACGTTTCAAGGGCATCCTCATATGCAGTCCGCTGTGAATGGTATTCCACCCTCTGGGGAACATATCCGATATTCAGGTTCTTTCTCCTGATTATGTTTCCCGAAGTGCATTCAAGCTCTCCCATTATGAGCCTGAACAGAGTCGTTTTTCCCGCTCCGTTGACACCTATTATTCCTATCTTGTCCTCGTCTCTTACAGTAAGGGAGATGTCATTTAGTATCTCTTCATCCCCAAAGCTCAGAGAGACGTCATTTATGTTTATAAGTTCCACTTTTTATCCTATTCCACAGACCATCCGCCGTCACAGTATATGAGCTGGCCTGTTATGTATGAAGCCTGATCACCTGCAAGGAAATACACCAGGTCTGCCACTTCCTCCGGAGTCCCTGCCCTTCCAAGAGGTATCGCATCCTCTAGAGCCTTTCTTTCATCAGCAGTATAGCCGCTGTTCATCTCTGTATCTATGAAGCCCGGCATCACCGCATTCACCCTTATGTTCTCTTCCGCATATTCCTTTGCTATGGATCTCGTAAAAGCATTCACAGCTCCCTTGGTAAGGGAATAAAGGCTCTCGCATGAGGCTCCCTTGTCGCCCCATATGGAAGAGATGTTTACTATGCTCCCCTTCTTTTTCCTGAGCATGAGTTTCAGTGCCTGTTTTGTGCAGTTGAGCATTCCATATACGTTGATGCCCACTATTCTGTCATAGTCATTTCTGTCCTTGTCTATGAAAAGACCGGATTCAGATATGCCCGCATTGTTAACCAGGACATCTATACCAAGAAATCTCTCTTCAGCAGCCCTGAAAAGCCTTTCCACGTCTTCTTCGGATGAGATATCGGCCTTTACTATGAGTGCACCGGGAAACTCCCTTTCAAGTTCATCCACCAGGTCATCTCTTCTGTTATAGTTTATGACCAGGTTATATCCTTCACTGTAGAACTTCCTGGCTATTGCCCTTCCTATCCCTCTTGAGGATCCGGTAACAAGAACTGTACTCACTTTGATATCTCCCTTCTAAGAAAACCTGCCGTACAATGCCTAAGATTCTCATAGGCATTTGCCATATTATATTCAAGGCTCCTTGTCCTGTCGCTTATCTCAAATACATCTTTCTCATCCATCTCAGTGCTTCCTGCAAAAACGATGAGCCTTACGCCCTTTCTGTCTGCTGCCTGCCTGATCCCGGATATGACCTTGCCGTATCCAGTCTGAGAATCGTATCTTCCTTCACCTGTAAATATGAGATCAGCATCCCCTATCCTGTCTTCAAATCCGGACAGTGACAGCACGAAGTCTATGCCTCTTTCCACCCTGGAATCAAAAAATGCCAGGAACGGTACAGTCGCTCCGCCTGCAGCTCCGCTACCCTCCACAGAAAGTATCTTCCTTCCTGTCTGCTTCTCCAGCAGCCCTGCGTACCTGAAAAGGTTGAAATCCATGATCTCAAGTTCTTCGCCTCTTCCACCCTTCTGGGGACCGAAGACATATGTGGCTCCGTTCTTTCCGCACAGAGTGTTCCTTACGTCACAGGCAAGGATGAACTCAGTGTCATAGAGCCTTCCGTCCACTCCTGAATCATCTATACAGTAAAGCCTCTGAAGTCCGAAATTTGACGGTTCTATGTCATTTCCTTCATCATCGGTGAGCCTGAACCCGAGAGCGCAGAGTATGCCTGCTCCCCCGTCATTCGTGGCACTGCCTCCAAAGGTGACGTATATCCTTTTTGCACCTCTTCTGACAGCATCCATGATGAGCTCTCCCGTACCATATGTTGAAGAATGTATGACATCCCTCTTGTCAGTGAGATTGAGCCCTGAACTCTCCGCCATCTCGATCAGAGCCGTACCGGCCTTCAGAAGGTAGCTTGCCTCCACCGGGTCCCCGTACGGTCCCGTGACCTTTTTTGTCACGGTCTGCCCGCCGAAAAGCCTTTTTACTGAATAAAGGGTCCCTTCCCCTCCGTCAGCCACAGGGATGCTATCTATTATGATGTCTTCACTGACTTCCCTGATGCCGTCAGTCATGGCCGCTATGGCCTCTTCCTGTGTAAGACTGCCCTTGAAGGAATCAGGTGCTAGTACTATCTTCATTTTAGAAATTCTCCGAATACAGAGCTTAGGTCATCATGTATCACGTACTCGGCCAGATGATCATATGGTGTCTCATCACGGTTTATGAGTATCAGATGCTTCCCGCCAAAATACCTTATGAGACCTGCTGCAGGATAGACATTAAGGGATGTGCCTCCGACTATTAAGGTATCGGCTTCTGAAATGTACTGTACTGAACGCATGATGTCATCCTGGTCAAGGCCCTCTTCGTAAAGTACGACCTTTGGTTTTATGATGTCCCCGTCATCCTCACATACAGGTACGTCTCCCTTGAATGAAACTATGTATGAAAGCGGATAGAATCTTCCGCATCTCATGCAGTAGTTGCTGTTGACTGTTCCGTGGAGCTCTATCACATTCCTGCTT
The DNA here is from genome assembly GCA_902782475.1 of uncultured Eubacteriales bacterium. GTDB lineage: Bacteria > Bacillota > Clostridia > Christensenellales > Christensenellaceae > QANA01. Next base: position 527 of record CACZNR010000009.1, on the reverse strand, counting down.
CCTGCCTTCTGATGAAGGCCATCGATATTCTGGGTGATGACAGCACGAAGCTTTCCTCTCTGCTCAAGTCTTGCAAGGGCCAGATGTGTCACCCCGGGCTTTGCATCCTCAAATATCATGTGATGATAATAGAAATCATAGAACTCATGCGGATGCTTCATGAAAAAGGTATGGCTTAATATCTCTTCCGGAGGGATAAGTGAATCACTGCTGTTATATATGCCGTCTGCACTCCGAAAATCCGGTATCCCGCTCTCTGTGGACACTCCGGCTCCTCCGAAGAATACTATGTTACTGCTCTCTTCTATGGTGCTTATTACTTTATCTCTGATCATTGTTCAAGGACCGTCCTCAGTATGTCTCCGGGTCTCAGATCATACGGACACCTGATCCTGAGTATCTCCTGAGGATGCGGTGCCTGATCCCTTTCATTCCCTTCGGTATCAAGGAATCCTTCCATTACGAATTCCCTGTTGTAGTTGTTCCTGTCAGGTGAAAGGATGTTTATCCTGTCTCCCTTAACGAAC
>CACZNR010000008.1 GCA_902782475.1 uncultured Eubacteriales bacterium | reverse complement strand
GCAGCTTCTGCTTTCTTCTTTCTCTTAACACTTGGCTTTTCGTAGTGCTCACGTTTTCTGATCTCAGCCAGAACTCCTGCACGAGCGCATTTTCTCTTGAATCTTCTAAGAGCACTTTCCAGTGTTTCGTTTTCTCCAACGCGTACTTCAGACATCTTTTTCCCCCCTCTCACGTTTGAGAATATTGTGTGGCATGGGAGATTTATGTAATCTTTTGCTCACACGGCAACAATTATATACTAAACTTAAATTACAAGTCAATATCCAACTGACCCGCATGCAGTATTATATCTGCTTTATCCCTGATGGAATAAAACCTGAGATATTCTTCTTCAAGAGGTATCCATCTTGTTTTGAAATCTTCCACTTTATCGGGATTCCTCTTTGCTATCCTTTCGAGCTGGAGCTCAGGATCGATATCATAAAAAACAGAAAGATCATAATACTTTCCCAGTTCAGGATTCTGACTGTATGCTCCTTCCACTACATAAAGGTCATTTGCAGGAACATTCCTTGTTCTGTCTCCAATATCCATAGTGCTATGGTCAAACAGCCTGTAGGAGAAAGATACTCCCTCGGTCATCAAAGGAATTACTTCCTGCTTTATGCGTTCAAGATGGACGTTCCTTCCAGGAACTGAATATCTTTCACTGGTCCTAAGCTTCATCGGCACATAGAAATCATCCATATGGATCACAGATGCCCCAGTAACCGCACTGATATCAGAAGATAGTGTGGACTTCCCTGAACCGCAGCGTCCGTCTACAGCAATTATATATGGCTTAGTTCCCTTCCTGTCCCTGACCTGCGACAGGACTGTTAAGACTGGCAGGTATCTGTTATCTACAAGCCTGTAGGAAGGTCCATACAGATCCCTGTAGGATGAACTGTGATGAACTGCTCCCATGCCGCTGCTCACATATGACCTGCAGTATTCATCAAACTGATCATGACTGAATGCAAAGCCATATACATCAAAGTCCTTCTTTATTTCATCGATGCAGCTTATAATGGCATCTTTACCAGCCTGTGCCTTTCCTGCAGAAAGATAGAACATATTAAAAAGATGGACAGGATCCAGTCCAAGCCTTTTATATGCTCCAATGTCTATCCTGGAATACCTTTCGGAAAGGTGTGTCACAAGTTTGCTGTCTTTTGGAACTGCATCATCATATTCCTTCAGAAAATACGAAAATACAGCATCCCTGTCGTCGGGTCCTATGAGATGCTCAGGGCCATACAGGGACTGATATAGGAATTTGATAACATCCTGTGGTTCCAGTTGTTTATGCAATGAAAGCTCTTTTAAAAGATATGTATTCATCAGCCTGGAGGCCAGTCAAGAGCCCTTTTTCCAAGAACATGAAAATGGAGGTGAGGTACAGTCTGTCCACCATCCTTACCTGTATTTATAACGATCCTGAATCCGTCCTTATCCAGACCATTTTCAGATGCAACGCTGTTGATGGCATCAAGTATATGATCTATATATACTCTGTCTTCTTTTGTTACCTGTGTTATGTCCTGGATATGTTTCTTCGGAACAAACAGTACATGAAAAGGTGCCTGCGGATCAACATCCCTGAAGCCAAGACAGTATTCATCTTCAAACACGATGGCTGAAGGTATCTCTCTGTTGATTATCTTGCAGAAAATGCAGTTTTCCATGTCATTCCTCCTGTTTTAATATATATTCTATCCGTCCGTCTTTAAGGCCGGTTATAGTTATGGTCTTTATCTCGCCTGGATCTCCCTTGACATCAAGGCTCAGATATCTTTCTATGTAGCCTTCGCATATGCCTTTTCCCTTTTTCGTTTCCAGAAGAACCCTGTGGTCCGTTCCTGCAAGTGAGAGTGCATATTCATCGGACATCATCTTGCCAAGCTCTATGACTTCGTTGGTACGCAGTTTCTTCACGGCATTTGTGATCTGATCCGGCATGCATGCAGCAACGGTTCCTTCCCTTGGAGAATAAGGAAATACATGAAGGCGTGAGAAACCAATCTCCCTTAAGAAAGCCTTGTTTTCCTCAAATTCCTTTTCCGTCTCTCCCGGAAAGCCGCAGATCACATCTGTAGTTATGGCAGGTCTGTCAAAGTATTTTCTGAGAAGCTCAACACCGTGCCTGTAGCCATTTGTATCATATTTTCTGTTCATCCTCTTAAGTACAGTGTCAGAACCGTTCTGCAGTGAGATATGAAAATGCGGACACAACTTTGTGAGCCTTGAAGCACGGCTGCAGAAATCCTCAGTAAGTATGCCAGGCTCAAGGGAACTCAACCTTATCCTTTCTATTCCGTCAACATTCTGAAGCAGCTCAAGTATGTCTATAAATGAAGTGTCTCCAAGATCCTTGCCGTATGATGAAACATGTATGCCGGTAAGTATGATCTCCTTTACACCAGTGCCTGCAAGGATCTCTGCTTCCTTTACTATCTCTTCCGGTCTTCTTGATCTTACTCTTCCCCTGACATAAGGAATTATGCAGTATGTGCAGAACATGTCACATCCGTCACAGATCTTTATGTTTGCCCTGGTACGCTCATGCGTCCTGCTGACAGACAGTTCTTCATAAGGTTCTTCCCTTGAAAATTCCTCAACAGCATTGATCTTACGTTCTCCGGCAAGTATCCTGTCTACGATACCGTAGATATGGTTCTTGCCATTAGAGCCCATTACAGCATCGACGTTATCCTTCTGGAGTACATCCTGAGTATGCTGTGTCATGCACCCGCAGACGATGACATGTGAAGCTTCAGAACATGCCCTTGATACTATCTGTCTCGATTTCTTGTCTGCCATGGCAGTGACGGTACAGGTATTGATGATACAGAAATCCGTCTGCTGACCGAATTCCACCGTCTCGAAGCCCCTTGATTCAAGTATCTCCTGCATGGCATCAGTTTCATATTTATTTACTTTGCATCCAAGAGTATAGTATGAAGCCTTCATCATTTCTCAAGGGTCACACTGGCCCATTCTCCTTCGATATTAATGTATTTGAGCCTGAATCCGGAAGATGTATATGAATCCTGTACCTCCTGGAGCCTGTCGAGTATGATTCCTGAAAGTATGACTGTTCCGTTATCCTTCAGACATTCCCTGAAAAGATCCTTCATGGCAATGACAACAGAGGATATGATGTTTGCTGTTATGAGATCATACTTCCTGCTCATCACTTCATCTCTTACAGGTCCTTCATCAAGTACGTTTCCGAGTATATAGTCATAGGAACCATCGGGAACACCGTTCCTCTTCATGTTCTCTATAGTTACTCTTCTGGAATCTTCTTCTATATCCACACATGTGAAGTGTTCAGCCCCAAGAAGAAGACCTGTCACGGCAAGTATGCCACTGCCGCATCCCATATCAAGGCAGACCTGACCGTTTCTTATCTCTTTTTCAAGAGACATCATAACAAGCCTCGTGGTCTCATGTGTACCTGTTCCGAATGATGAGGATGGATCTATCTCAACGATTATCCTTCCTTCAGCATCTTCTATATTCTCCCATGATGGCTTAATGAGAAGGCGTTCACCAACTTTGATTGGCTTATAGAACTTTTTCCAGTTTTCCATCCAGTCATCACTTATGGGGTGTATCTCCACGTGATAATTTATACCATTTCTGGTCATATCCTTAAGGATATCGAATATGGTACTCCTCTTTTCATGTCCCTGATTATTATCTTCAAGATAGATCGTATATTTGACCTCGCTCTGATTAAGAAGATTCTCTTCTATATAGTCGTAATATACGGAAGACTGCTGAAATTCCTTAACTTCTCTAGGATCAAAAACGGAAAACTGGTCTATGCCAGCACCTATAAGTTCAGTTGAGAGCAGATCCGCATCTGCAAGTCCTATAAAAATCTCTACGCTTTCCCAGTTCATAAATCTTCTCCAAATACTTTTTCAACGAATCCCATGAAGGATCCCCTGTTTTCTATAGCAACTGCCTCGTTCTTAAGTGAAGCAGCATATTTCCTACCTTTAAGATACCACAAAAGATGCTTTCTCATCTCTTTTAATGCGGTATATTCTCCTTTTTCATCTTCGGACAGCTGATAGTGCTCAAGTATCATTTCCTTTGTCACAGGTATGCCCGTACCTGTCTTAAGCTCAGAAAATACACCAGGATATCCAAGGCTGGCCCTTGCGATCATGACCCCATCAGCTTTTGTATAGTCAAGACATTCTTCCATGCTCTTTCTTGATACTATATTGCCGTTTGCTATGACCGGGATGTTGATATTATCTTTCAATAACCTTATGGAATCCCAGTCTGCCTCTCCTGAATAATACTCTTCCCTGGTCCTTCCGTGCAGGGTTATCATATCAAGACCGTTGTCACAGAGCCTTTTTGCAAACTCAAGATAATTCACTGATGACAGACCTTTTCTGATCTTTGCCGTAACAGGAAGATCTGTAGCCTTTTTTGCTGCAGCTATCATGAGGCCGGCCTTATAAGGTTCGTCCATAAGCGCGGAACCAGCGCCATTCTTTACTATCTTTGGTGCAGGACATCCCATGTTTATGTCAAACAGTGCTATGCCGTCATCACCAAGTCTGTCCAGGATCATGCGTATGCTTTCAGCTATCTCATGAGGTTCGTTCCCGAACAGCTGTATGCCAATCTTTCTGCCTTCATGAAGCCTTATGAGCTCAAAAGTCTTTTTGCTCTTATATATAAGGCCCTTGGAGCTTATCATCTCAGTGTATGCAAAATCAGCGCCGTATTCAAAACAAATACTTCTAAAAGCAAAATCAGTAATCCCCGCCATTGGAGCAAGGATTACTGGTCTCATATCATTTTCAGTTCCGAGAATGTCCTTTAGAGTCATTATTAGTTATCCGTATTTTCGTCGACTTCTGATGCGGTGCCTGTCTGTTCTGTTGCCATGTCCACATCATCCATGATGTATTCTGAATATGGAGTTGGATGAGCAGATTCTATGTCGATCTTTGTTACCAGTTCCACATCATTTACATACCATCTGCCATTTTCAGCCTTGATGAAATGAAGGATGTATTCTCCGCTTTCGATAAACTCATCAACGTCTTGAATGTCCACTACGGTATTGTCAAATTTCCAGTCAAAGTCCTGAACGATGTTCTTGATGTTGACATCATAATGATCGAGCCATCCCCATACCACCTTGATAGGAACAGTGGTCTGTATATCGTATCCCTTGATGATATAGCTGTTATTCTTTTCCTGATTCTTAAGATTGGTCTTTTCAAGATAATCTTCCGTAAAGATGCCATCAAGAAGATCCTTATCCTTATTCTCCTTGGGATTGAGTATAACAGAAGTACGCTTTGAAAAAGCGTCTCTGCTCAGCATGTATATCTGTGCTGAGTTGTCAGCCGTCCTGAAAGCCTGGTATACAAGCATGATCACCACTGCCAGACAGATCAGCTTTCCACCGATATACATGATGAATCTGAAAAACCTGGCGAAGAATTTTGTTCCGAAGGAACTTTTATTTATTATTTTTTCTTTTTTAGAAAATATAGATGCCATATTTACACTTCCTGTTGATTCTTAAGAAATGATACCACATTACCGTGGTCCATAAAAGCAAATTATCGATCCTTAATATAATGTTTAAATATGCTGTTGGCCCATTTTTCGGTATAGAACGTATAATAGCCCTTATTTCTGTCAAGCCGCATCCTTCTGAGCTTCCTTGAATTAGCCCAGATAAAGGAAGGTATCCCTACGATGAAAAGATATAACGGTCCAAGTATAAGGGACTGTATGCTGTGCCCGTATTCATGGTATCTGAAAAAGTCGAGCCTCTTTCCTTCCTCAACATCATCAGGAAGAAAAATGAACATTCCAAGAGAGAGCCCGCCGTCGCTTTTCCAGTAAGTGATCTTTGCACAGCGGAATGTTTCCCTTCTGCATCTATGGTATATAAGAAACAGTATGAGCCCCAGCAGATTCTGAGGAAGTCCCCAGGTAAACTGTATCAGACGGAACATCAGCTTTTTCATGACATTATTTTTTATACATCCATTTTTAAATATGATATCATAAGTATAGCAAATATTTTCCAAATGAAAGGTACTATTTATATGAAGAAATTAGTATTGGTAAGACACGGAGAAAGTGAGTGGAACAAGCTCAATCTCTTTACCGGATGGACAGATGTTGATCTCTCTCCAAAAGGTCATGAAGAAGCTGCAGCAGCAGGAAAGATCCTTAAGGAAGAAGGATATGATTTCGATATCTGCTATACATCATATCTTAAGAGAGCTATCCATACATTGAATCACATCCTTGATGAAATGGACAGGAACTGGCTGCCAGTTATCAAATCATGGAAGCTCAACGAGAGACACTACGGAGCTCTTCAGGGACTCAATAAGGCTGAAACAGCTGAAAAGTACGGTGAAGCACAGGTAAAGATCTGGAGAAGATCATTTGATGTAAAGCCACCTGAACTGTCAGCAGATGATGAAAGAAGTGCACTTAAGCAGGATATGTACAGAGATGTAGATCCTTCCCTGTTACCTGCGAACGAGAGCCTTGAAACAACTATCGAAAGAGTTGTTCCTTTCTTCAACGAGACCATAAAGAAAGACATGGAAGCGGGAAAGAGAGTCATAATCGCCGCTCACGGCAATTCACTCAGAGCACTTGTTAAATACTTTGATAACCTTTCAAACGAAGAGATCATCGATGTAAATATACCTACAGGAACACCTCTCGTATATGAATTCGATGATGACTTCAATGTTATAAGGCACTATTATCTTGGAGACCAGGATGCAATCAACGCTAAGATGAATGCAGTAGCTAACCAGGGTAAGAAACAATAATTTTTATTTTGGAGGCATATAATGGTAGTTTGTCCAAAATGCGGAGCTCAGCTCCCAGACGGTGCAGTTCAGTGCACCAAGTGCGGTACAGTATTGAGCACTTTCAATGCTCAGCAGCAGTATCAGCAGCAATACCAGCAGCAGTACCAGCAGTATCAGCAGCCGGTACAGGCAGTAGACCCTAAGGATCATACAGCAGAATTTGACGCCAAGGATATTTCCGAAAACAAAGTAATGGCAATGTCTGCTTACATCCTGGGTGTTGTAGGTGTCATAATCGCTCTTCTGGCTGCCAACAAGTCAGAATATGCAGGATTCCATGTAAGACAGTCCCTGAAGATAAGTCTTGTTGAAACACTTATCGGTATGTGTTCAGTATTCCTTGCCTTCACACTTATAATCCCTGTTGCCGGATTCATCTGTCTTGGTATCTGCTTCGTTCTGAGGATCATAATGTTCTTCAACGTATGCAGTGGCAAGGCCAAGGAAGTTCCGATCATCAGCTCACTTGGATTCCTTAAATAAG
>CACZNR010000007.1 GCA_902782475.1 uncultured Eubacteriales bacterium | reverse complement strand
TGGTATCCTTATGATAGTATGCCAGGTGGCAGCTCTCATATCCAATATCGTATCAAAGCAGAGTGCAGGAACAGTTATTTTCAGCACGATCGTCGGACTCGTTCTTCCTGTTCTTTACATCATGGGTGCAAAGCAGCTTGAAAAGATGAAATGATCTGAAGACTACGCATTTTAACAGAGCACATATTATTACGATATGTGCTCTTTCCTTTTATCTGTGTTCCCCAATCATCTTTTCCATCCAGATCATGTCATACCATCTATTGAACTTGTATCCGCATTTTCTGAATCTGCCTGCCAGTGTGAAGCCCATGGCTTCATGGAACCTAGCACTGTTCTTTGTTAGATATTCATCCTCAGTTTCAGGATATCCTATACATGCATAAAGGTTCGTAATGGACTGGTCAGCCAGTCTCTTCTCCATCTCTTCGTAAAGCATCCTTCCAAGCCCTCTATGAGTTACTGAATGGTCAAGATAAACAGACAGTTCAACCGAGTACTTATATGCCTCCCTGTCCTTGAAAGGTCCTGCATATGCATAGCCGAGTATCCTGTCATCTTCTGTTATGACTATGAAGGGGTACTTCTTCTTTACCTCCTCCATGTGAAGCGAGAATTCAGCTTCAGACGGTGTGTCATAATCAAAGGTTATTGCTGTATTCTTTACATAATGATCATAGATCTCAAGGAGCCTTCCGGTATCTCCTGTCACTGCATCTCTAATTGTAATCATATTAATCAATTAAAGCATCATGCTGTGAAGAGGTCACAGCATGACACAAAATATATATCAGATGTTGTAGATATCCCTGAACTTATTTTCAAGATATCTTGTGTAATATGAAGGATCGAACGGAGCCTCGCAAGCCTTTTCAAGAAGGTCTCCAGGAGCATACATCTTTCCGAAGCGGAATATGTGTTCCCTTAACCATCCCACAACAGGCGAAAGATCTCCCTTAAGTGTCTGAGCCTTGGGATCTACAGTCTCCTTCATCTTTTCAATGAGCTGTGCACCATATGCGCTTCCAAGTGCATATGACGGGAAATATCCGAAACTGCCGCTGGACCAGTGTGAATCCTGAAGTACACCATCCTTATAATTCGGAACTTCAACTCCAAGATACTCCTTCATCTTTTCGTTCCATACTGAAGGCAGTTCGTCCACACTGAGATCACCTTCGATGAGCATCTTCTCTATCTCGTAACGTACCATTATGTGGAGCGAATATGTGAGCTCGTCAGCATCTATCCTTATGAGTCCCGGAGATACCTTGTTTACGGCCTTATACATCTGTTCTTCAGTTATATCCTTGAACTGAGGGAACAGTTCCTTCATCTTAGGAAGTACGAGAGAAATGAATTCCCTGCTCCTGCCTATGAGGTTCTCCATGAATCTGGACTGGCTCTCGTGTATACCCATGGATACACCGCCAGCTACCACAGTATTGTCATGCTCACTGTCCATGCCAAGCTCATAGAGTGCATGTCCGCCTTCATGTATGACTGAATACATGGAATTGACTGCATTGTCCTCATGATATTTCGTAGTGATCCTTACATCGTTCCTGTTGAAATTGGTCGTGAAAGGATGCTCTGTCTCCGCTATGACACAGTGTGTCTTGTCTATGGTCAGTACATCCATAAGATACTGAGAGAATTCCCTCTGGGTGTTGATATCGAACTTTCCGTAAAGGAAGGAATCGTCAACTTCATCGCATTTCATTATCTCATGCAGGAGAGGCACGACTGTGGCTTTGACTGTATCAAAGAATCTGTCAGCATCCTTCTTTGTAAGACCTTCCTCATAAAGGTCAAGAAGGACATCATATGGTTCCTTCTCAGGATCATAGTAATGAGCCATCTTCTTGTTGTAATCGATGAGCTTCTTGAGATAAGGCTTGAACAGTTCGTAATCATCTGTTTCCTTTGCTCTGTGCCATGCTACGTCAGCGTCATTGAGAAGCATGGTATATGCTGTATATTCATCCATAGGGATCTTCCTGGTATGATCGTATTCCTTCTTCAGAAGTTCAACTTCCCTCTTCTCATGTTCGGAAAGTCCTTCTCTGTTTTCCCACAGGAAGTCAAGAAGTGCTCCGGTCTCATCGTTTACCATTATCTTGTAATATTCCTCGGAAAGGATTCCCATGGACATTCCTCTTCCCTCAGCGGAATCCGAAGGTGCTGCAGTAAGTGCATCATAGCTCAGCATCCCCATTGCATGCTCATAGGCATGAGCCTTTATCTGAAGTTCCTTAAGCTTTTTCAAAGCGTCACTTAATATCATTTGTTTATCTCCTTATCCCATACTCTTTCGATCTCTTTTGCAACATATTCAAAGAAGAGCTGTTCCTTCTCGCCGAATCTGTTCCTCATTGGACTGTCAATATCCAGGACAGCAACTACCTGTCCCATGTACTTTATAGGTACGACTATCTCTGACTGAGAATTCTCGTCACATGCTATATGTCCCGGAAATTCATGCACATCAGGTACGAGCATGGTGCTCTTTAGTGCAGCTGCCGTACCGCAGACTCCGTTACCAAGAGGTATCCTTACGCATGCAGGCTGTCCGATGAATGGTCCAAGTTCAAGTCTTCCCGTTCTCATGATATAGAATCCTGCCCAGTTGAGGTCATTTACCTCTCCGAATATGAAGGATGATACATTTGACATGTTGGATATTATCCAGTCATCCTCAACTATAAGTGACTTTACGCTCTCTTTCAGAGCATCATAATCTATCTCTATCTTCATATTTACCTCACTGAATAAAGGACTGCTCCGTAAGCCGGGAATGGCCAGTCTTTCTCATCGACGATGAGCTCAAGCTCATCTGCTATCTCTCTTATCTGTGACATGCATGTAAGGATGTTCTCACGGTAGAAACGCGCCTTATCGTCAGTCTCCTTTATGCCGTTCACCTTTATCATCTCGTCCTCAAGTTCCTTGACACTTGTAGCCAGGCAGTCAAGAAGCTTTGATATCTTTGTGAGGAGATCTTCTTCTGTCTTGATGGAAAGTGCAGATGAAACAGTCTTCTTTGCAGCGGCTGCTTCTGCCACCTTGCCCTGGAATCCTATTACGGCAGGAATTATGTTCTTGTTGCACATGTCTATCATGGTAAGAGCTTCAATGTGAAGGATGTTGCAGTAGTTCTCATACATTATGCCCATCCTTGAATTGATCTCATTCCTTGTGAATATGCCGTACTTCTCGAAGAGCGCCACGTTCTTCTCTTCACCGAAACGTCCTATGCAGTCAGGTGTTGAACGCAGGTTCAGAAGTCCTCTTCTCTCAGCTTCCTTTACCCATTCCTCTGAATAGTTGTTGCCGTTGAATATGATCCTGTCATGCTTTTCGAGGGTATCTATTATTATCCTGTTTACATCCCTGTTGATGTCACCGCTCTTTTCAAGTATGTCAGCAAACTGATCTAACTCTGAAGCCACGATGGTGTTTATTATTGTGTTGGCCATGGATATGCTCTGTGATGAACCAACCATCCTGAATTCGAACTTGTTTCCTGTGAAGGCAAAAGGTGATGTCCTGTTCCTGTCCGTGTTGTCCCTGAGGATCGTAGGAAGAACTGTACTTCCTATGTGCATGAACTCCCTTTCGGTATCCCTGTGGCCTACACCGCTCTTGATGTCATCAAGTATCTGAGTGAGCTCGTCACCAAGGAACATTGAGATTATTGAAGGAGGAGCTTCATTTCCGCCAAGCCTGTGGTCATTTCCTGCGCTTGCAACGCTCATCCTGAGAAGATCCTGATATTCATCCACAGCCTTTATTATGGCTGCAAGGAAAAGAAGGAACTGTGCATTCTGAGCAGGTGTCTTTCCTGGATCCAGAAGATTTAATCCGGTATCTGTAGCCATGGACCAGTTGTTGTGCTTGCCGCTTCCGTTAAGTCCCGCAAACGGCTTTTCATGGAGCAGGCATACCATGTTGTATCTTGCAGCTACCTTTTTCATCATCTCCATTACCAGCTGATTGTGGTCAACGGCGATATTTGTGGTTGCAAAGACAGGTGCAAGCTCGTGCTGTGCAGGAGCAACTTCATTGTGTTCTGTCTTGGCATTTATTCCAAGTCTCCAGAGCTCGAAATCGAGCTCTCTCATGAAATCATGTACCCTTGGCTTTATTGCTCCGAAGTAATGGTCTGAAAGCTCCTGGCCCTTGGCAGGTCTTGCTCCGAACAGTGTCCTGTTGCAGTATATGAGGTCCTTTCTCTTGTCGAATACGCTCTTGTCCACAAGGAAATATTCCTGCTCAGGTCCGACTGTGGTGTTTACCTTTCTTGCAGGTGTGCCGAAGATGTTGAGTATCCTCATGGCATGTATGTTTATAAGGTCCATGGACTTGAGAAGCGGTGTCTTCTGGTCAAGGGCCTCACCGCTGTATGAACAGAAAGCTGTAGGTATGCAGAGCACTCCGTCCTTTACGAATGCAGGTGAAGTAGGATCCCATGCTGTATAGCCTCTTGCCTCGAATGTGCTCCTGAGACCGCCGTTAGGAAAACTGGAAGCATCAGGCTCACCCTTTATGAGCTCCTTGCCTGAGAACTCCATTATGACCTTTCCGTTCTGATCAGGATTTATGAAACTGTCATGCTTTTCAGCAGTCATGTCGGTCATAGGCTGGAACCAGTGTGTGAAGTGTGTAGCTCCCTTGCCGATAGCCCACTGCTTCATGGCGTTGGCAACTACATTTGCGATATCTATAGTAAGTGATTCACCGTTTTCAATGCATTTCCTATAAGCCTTGTATGTGACGCTGGGAAGATTCTCCTTCATCCTCTCATCACTGAACACATACTCTCCAAAGATCTCAGGTATGCTTTCCATATTTAAAACCTCCAAAAACAAAAATGGCAAAGATGGAGACAACAAAAATATCTCGGCATCTTCGCCTTGCAAAGAACTATATCATTATTTTTTGACTGTGTCAATCAACAATATGTTTTATTGGATATTGATTTTAGGTATAATCATAGTGCTTATAATATTTACGGAGGATCAACTTTTGGACAATACTATTTACCAGAACCCGTTATGCGGTAGATATGCCAGCAAGGAGATGCAGCATATCTTTTCAAACGAAGTGAAATTCCAGACATGGAGAAAACTCTGGATAGCTCTTGCGGAAGCTGAAAAGGAGCTTGGTCTTGGTATCACTAACGAACAGATCGAGGAACTGAAATCACATTCACTTGACATAAACTATGAAGTTGCTTCCGAACAGGAGAAGAAGGTAAGACATGACGTAATGAGCCATGTATATGCTTATGGTCAGCAGTGTCCCGGTGCTGCAGGCATCATCCATCTCGGAGCTACATCCTGCTATGTCGGCGACAATACAGACATCATAGTCATGAAGACAGCAATGCTTCAGATCAAGAAGCTCCTTGTGAATCTGATAAATGAACTTAAGGGCTTTGCCAAGAGATATGAATCTCAGCCTACCCTTGCATATACACACTTCCAGGCAGCTCAGCCTACAACTCTCGGAAAGAGATCGACCCTTTGGCTCTATGATCTCATAATGGACCTTGAGCAGCTTGATTTCCAGATCGAACACATAAGGCTCCGCGGATGCAAAGGCACCACCGGAACATGTGCAAGCTTCATGACCCTCTTCAACAAGGATCACGACAAGGTAAAGGAGCTTGAGAAGATAATAGCAAGGAAGATGGGATTTGAGAAATGCTATCCTGTCACAGGACAGACATATTCAAGAAAAGTCGACTACAACATCCTTTCAGTATTGAGCGGGATCGCCCAGAGCGCACACAAGTTCTCAAATGACATAAGGCTCCTTTCACATCTAAAGGAAGTTGATGAACCGTTCGAGGAAAAGCAGATAGGCTCCTCAGCCATGGCATACAAGAGGAACCCAATGAGAAGTGAGCGTATCGCTTCCCTTTCAAGGTATGTCATCGTTGATTCACTGAACCCTGCCATCACTGCAAGCGTACAGTGGTTCGAAAGGACTCTTGATGACTCTGCAAACAAGAGGATAAGCATCCCTGAAGCATTCCTGGCAGTTGATGCTATACTTACCCTTTACATCAACATCGTAAAGGGCATGAAGGTATATCCCAGGGTAATGGAGAAGCATCTTGATACAGAGCTTCCTTTCATGGCTACTGAATCCATAATCATGCTTGGAGTAAAGAAGGGCGGAAACAGACAGGTACTTCATGAAGCCATCCGTCAGCATTCCGTAAAGGTCGCTGAACAGGTTAAGCTTTACGGCAACGAGAATGACCTCATCGACAGGATACTTGCAGACCCTGTATTCAACATCACAAAGGAAGAGATCGATTCCATAATGAACTATGAGAACTTCATAGGACGTGCTCCACAGCAGACAGAGGAATTCATCGCTGACTATGTTGATCCTGTGATAGAGGAAAACAAAAATTTATTAGGTATTAATGCCGAAGTAAATGTATAATTTATAAGGAATTTATTTAAAGAGGTAATAAGAATGATCACAGCAATTGTAGGAATCAACTGGGGTGACGAAGGAAAAGGCCGTATGGTGGACCTGCTCTCTGAGAAGTATGACATCGTCAGCAGATATCAGGGCGGAAACAATGCCGGCCATACAGTCGTTAACGAAAAAGGAAAATTCATACTCAATCTTCTCCCATCAGGAATACTGAGAGAGACGACTGTAAACCTTATGGGTACAGGAATGGTCATCGATATAGAACATCTCTGCGGAGAGCTTCAGAGACTCAGGGAGAAAGGCATAGTCATTACTCCTGACAATCTCAAGATAAGTGACAAGGCTACCATCTGCATGCCTTATCACAAGCTTCTTGACGGTCTTGAGGAAGACAGGCTGGGAGATGCAAAATTTGGTTCAACAAGAAGAGGAATAGCTCCTGTTTATGCTGACAAATACATGAAGAAGACATTAAGGATGAGCAATCTGTTTGATGATGAGGATGTTCTTGAAGAGAAGGTCAGAAGCATCGTTGAATGGAAGAACCTTACTGTTGTAAACGGCTATGAACATGAAGCAATAGATCCAAAGGAAATGGTCAAGTGGTTAAAGACCTACGGAGATCCTTTAAAGGAATATGTATGTGATTCAACATACTTCCTTGAGGATGCCATCAGCAAGGGCAAGAACATCATGTTCGAGGCACAGCTCGGAGCATTAAGGGACATCGACTTCGGTATCTATCCATTCACTTCCTCATCTTCAGTTCTGGCTGCATATGCTCCTATAGGTGCAGGAATACCTTTTGCAAAGCTTGACAACGTCGTTGGTGTCATAAAGGCATATTCAAGCTGTGTAGGTGAAGGTCCTTTCACATGCGAGTTCTTCGGTGCAGAAGCTGAGGAGTTAAGAGGTGCAGGTCAGGAATACGGTGCAGCAACAGGAAGACCAAGAAGAGTCGGCGGATTTGACGTTGTCGCTTCAAGATACGGCGTAATGGTACAGGGTGCTACAGAGCTTGCTCTTACAAAGCTTGACATACTTTCAGGCATGGAGAAGATCCCTGTATGCGTGGCATATGATATCGACGGCGAGATCACAAAACAGTTCCCTACCGGTGAAAGGCTCAACCGTGCAAAGCCTGTATATGAATACATGCCAGGTTTCTCAGGAGACATCTCAAAATGCAAGAAACTGGAAGATCTTCCACAGGAAGCTATCGACTACATCAAGTACATTGAAAAGGAAATGCAGTGCCCGATCAAATATGTATCGGTTGGTGCTGAGAGAAACGAATACATCGAATTGTACTGATAGAAACAAAAGGATGTCCTCAGCCGACATCCTTTTTTATTTTGACTATGAAAAGAAAGATCCTTCTTTATTCAGAAAATCCGGCCGTCACTGAAATGGTGACATCAGCAACTGTAGCATATTTCTCTGATACAGTGGATCTTGACGTGTGCAGATCCTGGTCATGCTTTACAAAGGTAAAGGAGTATGACCTGGTCCTATATTCAGGTAAGGATACCGATAAGCTTAAAGGTCTCATAAGTGACAACAAAAGCACTGACTTCTGTTACCTTAGCGATGACATAGACAGTGCCATTTATTTCAGGGATCTTACAAACTGCTATCTTTCAGGCACTGACGAAGCTTCTTTCTACATGTTCCTGTCCAATCACCTGAAGACCGTGAGCATCATAGGAAATCTGAGTGACAGGAACTTAAATTATTCGAGAGAGCTCAACGACCTTAAGATAATCGATAGAGCAAAGCTTCTTCTCATACAGTATTTCGGATTCAGTGAAAAACAGGCACATCATTTTATAGAAAAACAGTCAATGAACCTTCATCTCTCAAAGAAGATGATCGCAGAACAGATACTAAAGACCTACGACAGATAACTACGGAGGCCATTTTCAATGAAATTACATTTTACAAAGCTTGAAGGCTGCGGCAACGACTATATATATTTCAACTGTTTTGAACAGAATATAGCTGACCCTTCCCTTCTCTCACAGAAACTTTCAGACAGACATTTCGGCATCGGAGGAGACGGCATCATACTGATACTTCCAAGTGAACGTGCCGATGCCATGATGAGGATATTCAATGCCGACGGCAGCGAAGCAAAGATGTGCGGCAACGGCATCCGCTGTGTTGCAAAATATGTCCATGACCATGGCTTATCTGTAAACGAACCCCTCAGGATCGATACCTTGAGCGGCATAAAGACCATAGAGCTTCAGAAGGATGGAAATGATAAGGTCACTTCAGCCACGGTGGACATGGGAGCTCCTGTAACAGAAGCAGAAAAGATACCTGTAAAGCTCAAAAACAATGAACTTTGTGACTATATGCTCACATTTAATGGTAGAATATATTATCTGAATCCCGTATCCATGGGAAACCCTCACTGTGTCATATTTACAGAGGATGTGGACAGCATGGATATCAGTGAACTCGGAAGCTACCTTGAAAAAGGAGGGCTCTTCCCTGAAGGAGCCAATACTGAGTTCCTGGAGATCATTGATGACAACAACATAAAGGTCCGTGTGTGGGAAAGAGGAAGTGCCGAGACTTATGCCTGCGGCACAGGTGCCTGTGCAGCTGCATACATCTTCAGGATAAAAGGATACGGCAGCCTCACTGATGAAGTAAACGTACATCTAAAGGGCGGTACTCTCAAGATCAGATATACAGGTGACACCGTGCTTATGAACGGACCTGCAACAGAAGTTTTTGAAGGAGATATAGTTATATGAAGAATCAGACAGTCCTGGTGCTGGACTTCGGAGGACAGTACAAGGAACTAATAGCCAGAAGAGTCAGAGAACTCAACATATATTCCCTAGTCAAACCTGCCAATA
>CACZNR010000006.1 GCA_902782475.1 uncultured Eubacteriales bacterium | reverse complement strand
CGGAAAGACCTGTATTTGTTTTTACAGATGAAAAGGGCATCACTCTTGGATATGCATTCTGTATAGTAAAGGAAACAAAAAATGACAATCTGATGATGGATCACAGGACATTGTATATCGACGATCTCTGTGTTGATGAGAAGTGCAGGGGACAGCATATAGGGAAGCAACTTCTGGAATATGTGGAATCATATGCAAAAAAGAACAGTTTTGACAGCCTTACACTCAATGTATGGAAACTGAATGACAGTGCATACGAGTTTTATCTGAAAAATGGAATGGTGATCCAGAAGATCGGGATGGAGAAGATACTGAGATGATAAATGTTGCACTGATGCAGCTGCTTCCTGAGGGAAGTATGGACGCAAACATGGAAAAGGCAGAAAGGGCATGTCTGTCTCTTGATGACAGGGATGTTGATGTGATCCTTTTTCCGGAGATGTGGACCATAGGATACGAATTCTCTTCTGTGAAGGAGATGAATGAAAAAGCCATTACCGTGGATTCCGTACATCTGAAGAGGATCTCAGAACTGGCGGGAAGGATAGGAAAGGCGATAGGAATGACAGCCCTGGAGAGACAGGGAGACAAACTGTACAATTCACTTTTCCTGTATGACAGACATGGCAGAATGGTCCTCAGGTATTCAAAGGTACATACATGTGATTTTGGAGATGAGTGCATACTGGAACCGGGGGAAGATTTTTATGTTACTGACCTTGATACGGAGAAAGGAAATGTAAAGGTCGGTGCCATGATATGCTATGACAGGGAGTTTCCTGAGAGCGCCAGGATACTCATGCTTAAGGGAGCCGAACTTATACTGGTTCCTAATGCCTGTCCCATGGAGATAAACAGACTTGCACAGCTTCGCGGAAGAGCCTATGAGAACATGCTTGGCATAGCTACAGTGAATTATCCGGAAGGAAAGGAAGACTGCAATGGTCATTCCAGCGCTTTTGACGGAGTTGCATATCTGGAAGACGAACCGGGATCAAGGGATATGAAGATCCTGGAGGCACCCGGCGATGAGGGGATATACATAGCGTCCTTTGACATTGAGATGATGAGGGATTACAGGGAAAGAGAAGTTCATGGAAATGCTTTCAGGCATCCAGAGAAATATCATCTGCTGACAGACATGGAAGTACATGCTCCTTTTATAAGGGCAGAAAAAAGGCACTGAGGGCTGAAGGACACTCATTTGCTTAAGATACATTCAGGGGCGGGTATCCGCCTCTTTTTTGCATCCGCAGCATCTGTAGGATGTTCCGAACCGTGAGACTGGCATCACTGGTATTATGCTGATGGATATCTAATGATGAAAAACCGGCGATGCCGCTATGGTATCACCGGTCAAAGATTTCCTGATAAGTATTTATTTTCTGATCTTCCTGAGCTTTGAGGACAGTATGATTATTATCTGTCCCGGTATCCCAAGAAGGAATATCTCCCATATGGATATGCCGAAAAGCTTCAGCGTAAGGTATACGCAGGCCAGGATGCTCCACACGAGAAGTGATATGATGACTGCGTTAAGTTCCTTTCGAAACCATATGGTATTGAAGACCAGCCAAACTATAAATGAGATGGGTACTGCGTATGCGAATATCAGCAGTTTGAGCAGACCTGATTTTTCCATGCTGTTGAGTATGATGAAGATGAATACTGCAATGACCCATATACCTGTGATGGAGATGCCGGTAATAAGCTTCTGATTGGTGAACAGCTGATGCCTGTCGAGAAAGGAAGACTTTGCTTTTTCGGAAGGGACTTCGTGCTCCTCATGAGTAAAGAAGTCCATGGGAACATCAAAATAGCTGGCTATCGCACTTAGTGTTGCGATACCCGGCATGCTCTCACCGCGTTCCCATTTTGAGACAGCCTTGTCAGAATAATTAAGTGCTTCTGCAAGCTCTGCCTGGGTGATGCCCTTTTCATTTCTTAACCTGGTAATGTTCCTACCAATGATGAATCTGATCTCTTCCATAATTTCCTTAAGCTATTATAGACTCTCGTCATGTATTTTTCAAATTTCCCTTTGTAAAGGGAGATTCTACTGATGGTAGAGTTCAAAGTAGAGAAGAAAATAGACCCATTGAACCAACTGTTCCTCAAAAAAAGAGGAGGGATGAGGTATCATCGTAGGTGTGAATTAGATCAAGAAGATGTGAGGTAATAATAATGTCTTTTATCGTAGCAACAGATACATCAGCAAATCTTCCAAAGACCTTTATCGAAAAAGAGGATGTAAGGATAATCCCGTATATCTTCAGATACAGGGGTGAGGAACATACATGTTTCAATGTTGAGGATTTTGATATTGACGGATTCTTTGAGATGATGAGACAGGGAGAGAAAGTGGAGACATCCCAGGTCAATCCCTTTACATATGAACAGTTTTTTGAGAAGCTGCTCCAGGAAAATGATGAAGTG
This sequence comes from uncultured Eubacteriales bacterium, assembly GCA_902782475.1. Classification (GTDB taxonomy): domain Bacteria; phylum Bacillota; class Clostridia; order Christensenellales; family Christensenellaceae; genus QANA01. The sequence continues at coordinate 6,581 of CACZNR010000006.1, read as the reverse complement.
CTGTTCATAAGCATGTCATCAGGTATCAGCGGTTCATTCAACTCGGCAGTTACAGCAAAGAATAATCTGATGGAGAGATATCCGGATAAGAAACTTTATCTGGTGGACACCCTTGGGGCATCCCTTGGAGAAGGACTGTTTGTCGTGAAAGCATGCGAGTACAGGGCACAGGGAAAAGTCATAGAGGAAGTAAATGACAGGCTCCTTAAGGAAAGGTATTGCATGTATCAGATCTTTACGGTCGATGATCTCAAGTATCTGAGGAACACTGGAAGACTTTCAAGGGCTGTGGCACTTATAGGTTCGCTCCTTAATATAAAGCCACTCCTCAAGGGAGACATGGAAGGCAAGATAGTTAACTTTGCCATTACAAGAGGAAGGAAGAAAGTCCTTCTGGCTCTTGCAAAAAGGTATGAGGAATACGTGGTCGATCCCGAGGATCAGATAATCGGCATAGCTCATGCTGACTGTCTTGACGATGCTAAATTTCTGATAGATGAGATCAATAAGCGCAAGCCTCCGAAGGAGATAATGCTGGTGGATTATGAACCTGTTACAGGTTCACATGTGGGACCTGGGACACTTGCACTCTTCTTCATGAGCAATAACAGTGTAAGGGAGAGATGATCATGCAAAGAACAAGGATAAATGACAGAGTCCTTCCCAGATATTCCGTCGGGGAAGAGATATTCAATATGGTCTCCCATATCGTGGGAGCAGGCTTTGGAGTCCTTGCCCTTGTAAGCTGCATTCTTGTTTCTGCGGTCAATCACAATGTCTGGGGCATAATCGGAAGCTCCATTTACGGGATCTCACTTATAGTTCTCTATACCATGTCAAGTGTGTATCACGGACTTCGTCCGTCCAGGGCAAAGAAGATAATGCAGGTCATGGACCACTGTACGATATACGGCCTCATAGCAGGTACATATACACCCATATTATTCTGTTCCATAAGGAAGGTTTCACCTGTGTGGTGCTGGGTGATCTTCGGGTTCGTCTGGGGCGTGGCAGCACTTGGGATAGTATTAAATGCCATAGATCTCAGGAAATTCAGAGTAATATCTATGATATGTTACCTTGTCATGGGATGGTGCATAATCTTTGCCTTTTCAACACTGATGGAGAGCATGGAAAGAAACGGCATCATATGGCTGGTGCTGGGTGGTATATTCTATACTCTTGGTTCAATACTCTACGGGCTTGGAAGGAAGATACCATACATGCACTCAGTGTTTCATATCTTCACTGTACTCGGAAGCGTGGCACAGTTTATCTGCATCATAAAATATGTTCTATAATATAAATAGGATATCTATTTGTTAGAAGGAGGACCATGATGCCTAAATATGTAATGGCCTTTGATTCGGGCACCACCAGCAACAGGTGCATCATCTTTGACAGGAAGGGAAACATCATAAGTGTAGCTCAGAGGGAACTCAACATGATCTATCCTGAACCCGGATGGGTGGAACAGGATGCAAATCAGATCTGGGCAACACAGCTGGCTGTAGCAGTTGAAGCGATGCAGATGGCAAATATCTCGGCAGATGAGATAGCTTCCATAGGGATCACGAATCAGAGAGAGACGACCATTGTATGGGACAGGACTACAGGTGAGCCTGTATACAATGCTATAGTATGGCAGTGCAGGAGGACCTCAAAGTACTGTGATGAACTTATAGCCGAGGGAAGGACAGACTTTTTCAAGAAGAAGACAGGCCTTCTGATCGATGCATATTTTTCAGCAACAAAGCTTAAATGGATACTTGATAATGTTCCCGGAGCGAGGGAAAGAGCAGAAAAGGGAGAACTCCTTTTCGGAACAGTGGACAGCTGGCTGGTATGGAAACTGACGAAGGGAAATTCACACATAACAGATTATTCAAATGCCTCAAGGACACTTCTTTTTAACATCCATGAACTGAGATGGGACAGGGAACTGCTGGATTTCTTCGGGATCCCTGCATCCATGCTTCCACAGGTCATGGATTCAAGCAAAATATATGACTGTACCGATGAATCATTCTTTGGAAAGAAGATACCTTTATCAGGTATCGCAGGCGATCAGCAGTCAGCTCTTTTCGGACAGGCATGCTTCAGCAAAGGTGACATAAAGAATACCTACGGAACAGGCGGGTTCCTTCTTATGAATACAGGCGATACCATAATCGATTCAAAACAGGGACTTCTTAGTACCATCGCATGGGGCATAGACGGAAAGGTAAGCTATGCTCTTGAGGGTTCTGTATTTACTTCTGGTGCGACGATACAGTGGCTCCGTGATGAGATGGGCCTTATATCTTCAGCTGCTGAATCCGAAGAGATAGCTGCTTCAGTGGAAGACAGCAACGGCTGTTATTTCGTGCCCGCCTTTACAGGACTTGGTGCACCTTACTGGGACTCATCTGCAAGAGGTACCATTGTGGGCCTCACAAGGGGAGTCAGCAGGAGCCATGTCGTAAGAGCAGCACTTGAGTCTCTGGCTTATCAGTCCTATGATGTCGTAAAGACCATGGAGGCTGAGATGGGAGAAGACATAGGTGATCTGAGAGTCGATGGCGGAGCAAGTGCCAATGACCTTCTTCTGAAGATACAGGCGGACATACTGGGAAGGAAAGTCATCAGGCCAAAGTGCATAGAGACAACAGCTCTTGGAGCTGCGTATCTCTCAGGACTTGCTGTGGGCTTCTGGAAGGATATGGAAGAATTAAGACAGAACTGGGCTACCGACAGGGTCTTTGCTCCTGACATGGATGAGGACAGAAGAGACAGGATGCTGAAAGGTTGGCATAAGGCTGTAGAAAAAGCAAAGGACTGGGCAGACTGATGATGAAAAAAGATAGTAAGCTGTTATCCAGCGATACATTGACTGAGCTCCACATGGTGGAATGGATACCTGAGGGTGAAATAAAGGGGACAGTTCAGATAGTTCACGGCATGGTGGAATTCATAGACAGATATGACAGGTTCGGAAGATTCTTAAGTGACAACGGATATGCTGTGATAGGAATAGACCTTCTTGGACATGGGGGATCTGTAAAGGATAAGGATTCTTATGGCTATTTCGGAAAGCCCGACGGAAATGAGCTCCTGATGGAGGATATCCATAAGGTGAGACAGTACGTAGAGGATAATTACAAAGGAAAGCCTCATTACATCCTCGGACACAGCATGGGCTCTTTCCTGACTGAGGAATATATAACAAGGCATGGGAAAGGACTTGCAGGAGCCATCATATCAGGTACGGGTTACCAGAGCGGAGCAGTGGTCAATGCAGGGCTTCTCATCACCGGCATCATCTCTCTTTTCCGTGGTGACAGATACAGGAGCAGATTCGTCAACAATTTAGCCCTTGGTTCCAATAACAAGGCTTTCGAGCCTGCAAGGACTAGAAATGACTGGCTCACCAAGGATGAGGAGATAGTTGACAGGTACAATGAGAATCCTCTCAATAACTTCGTATTCACTCTCAATGGCTTCAAGACACTGTTCCGGGCTATAAAAGAGGCACATAAGAAGAGCAATATAGACAGGATACCGAAGGATCTCAAGATCTTCATAATCTCAGGGGAGAAGGATCCGGTGGGGAACTTCGGTGAAGGCCCGAGAAAACTATGGGAAGTATATCAGAAGAGAGGGATAGAGGACATGTTCATCAAGCTTTACGAAGATGACCGTCATGAAGTCCTGAATGAGACTGATTACATGGATGTTCAGAACGATATCCTTGAATGGCTTGAGGAGGAATAATATAAACATATCTTATTATATACATAACAGATGTTTATAATGATATTGACAATGAGAGCCCCCTCAGTTTATATTGTGTATGAAGTAAACGGGGAGTAGCCTGCATGTCTTCTGATATGTGATATAGTTTTGCCGATAAGGGAAGGATTCCCCGGATCATATTGTAACGACAGAGACTTTTGCTAGACCGTTTCCAGGTGTGAAAAAGTCTCTTTTTTTCACTTTTGTATAACTGCGAATATATTTTTTAAGGAGATAATATCTTGATAGACGAATTAAGTTTGGGACAGATCATACAGGAGATACTAGGCAATCCATTGCTCCTTATTTCCTTCGGACTGACTCTTGGGGTCATTTTCGTAAACGGGTGGACGGATGCTCCTAATGCCATCGCCACGAGCATTTCAACAAGAAGCATCACAGTTAATAAGGCTATCATAATGGGAGCCATATGCAACTTCCTAGGAGTTCTCGTAATGACATCACTGAATTCAAGCGTTGCATTCACCATAAAGAACATCGTAAATTTTGGAGATGACTCGAAACAGGCTTTGATAGCATTGTGTGCAGCAATGGCTGCGATAGTCATATGGGCAGTCGGAGCCTGGTTCTTCGGGATACCGACCAGTGAGAGCCATGCTCTCATTGCGGGTCTTTCGGGTGCAGCCATAGCTCTTAACGGAGGGTTCTCAGGAGTCAACGGACAGGAGTGGCTCAAGGTCCTGTACGGACTTGTACTTTCAACAGTTCTGGGATTTGCAGCAGGTTTTCTCATCTGCAGACTTGTTACGATAATTTTCAGAAGGACGTCTGTACGAGCAGCAAATCAGTTCTTCGGAAAAGCTCAGATATTTGGTGGTGCATCCATGGCGTTCATGCATGGAGCTCAGGACGGACAGAAGTTCATAGGAGTCCTTATGCTTGGCTGGTTCCTTTCACGGGGAGAGGACTATCAGGGAGGTGTTACCATTCCTGTCTGGATGATGCTCCTTTGCTCACTTGTAATGGGGATCGGAACGGCTGTAGGTGGAAAGAAGATCATAAAGGCTGTGGGAATGGACATGGTAAAGCTTAAGAAATATCAGGGATTCTCTTCTGATATTGCTGCAGCTCTCTGCCTGCTCCTTTCAACACTTTTCGGAATACCTGTAAGTACCACACATATGAAAACTGCAGCCATAATGGGTGCCGGTGCAGAAAGAAGGCTTTCAGCAGTAAAGCTCAGCGTGGTCAAGGACATGGTAATGACCTGGATATTCACATTCCCGGGATGCGGCATCATAGGTTTCCTGATGGCAAAGCTTCTTTTGTGGATACTGTAAACGGAGTATATATATGAATAAGAGGGATCAGTTCTATTTTGACAATCTCCTTACATGTATGGAGATCGCAGAGGAATCTGCAGGGGCACTTCTTGAAGACCTGAAAGAGTTTGACAAGACGACACTGGAAGAAAAGCTCATCAGGATGCATGCCATAGAGACAAAGGGTGACCAGAATAAGCACAGACTCACAGAGGCAGTCATAAAGGATTTCATCACTCCCATTGAGAGAGAAGACCTTGTGTCTCTCAGCAATCTCATAGATGATATCACGGACTGTGTGGAAGAGATTCTCAAATCCATGTACATTGCCGATGTGGATGTGATAAGGGATGATATAATCCCGATAATAGGAGTCCTTTACAACTGTATATCGACACTTAAGGATTTGGTAAGGGAGTTCAAGGATTTCAAGAAATCATCGAAACTCTCAGAACTCATAATCCTTGTAAATGATTACGAGGAACATGGGGACAGATATCATACTCAAAGCTTGAGAAAGCTTTATATGTCAAGAGATACTGAGACCATCCTGGTATGGAAGGATATCTATCAGTACATAGAAAACTGTTTCGACACCTGTGAGGATGTTGCAGATGTCATACAGACGGTGGTAATGAAAAACATGTAACTCCTGAGTTACATGTTTTTTGTAATATCATATCTTTAATGATACTGGCGGAGAGTGTGGGATTCGAACCCACGTGGGATGTTATCCCAGACTGATTTCGAATCAGTTCCGTTATGACCGCTTCGGTAACTCTCCATCCAGGACTTGATTCTAACAAAATTTTATATCTAAAACAAGGAGGACATATGAAAATACTTGTAATTGGAGGAACCAGATATTTTGGCAGATATACTGTGGAAAAACTTGTAAGGGACGGCCATGATGTGACCATAGCCTCAAGGGGAAATGCCTCTGATGATTTCGGGGATACAGTAAAAAGGGTAAGACTTGACAGGACCGATCCCGATAGCGTCAGGAAGGCCATAGGCGGTCAGTATTTCGATGTCATAGTCGATAAGGTCGCCTACGGATCAAATGACATTCCTCCTGTGCTTGATAATGTTTCCTGCAGGAGATATGTTCACATGTCCACCACATCCGTATATCCTGTAAAGACAATGGATACAAGGGAAGGCGATTTCAGACCTGAAGAAGGGGAACTGAAATGGTGCTCCAGAGGGGACTATGATTACGGTGAGACCAAGAGACAGGCAGAGATAGTACTTGCCAAGAATTATCCTGGCATAGACAAGGTATTTGTCAGGTATCCATTTGTCATAGGTGAAGATGATTATTCAAAGAGGACCGAATTCTATGTTAAACATATAAAAGAAGAGATCCCGATGTACATAGACAACATGGATGAACAGATAGGCTATATCCGTTCTGATGAAGCCGGGGAATTCATTGCATTCCTGGCAGAAGATGATGGTTTTACAGGACCTGTCAATGGAGCATCCCATGGTACCATGAGCATCAGGGAACTGGTAACATAT
>CACZNR010000005.1 GCA_902782475.1 uncultured Eubacteriales bacterium | reverse complement strand
CTTAATGGAGTCGTTGAGACCACCGGTAGCCCTTACGAGAGGTACGTTTCCGTATCTGCAGGCTATCATCTGTGAAAGGCCGCATGGTTCGCTCTTTGAAGGCATGAGCAGTATATCTCCTGCAGCATATACCTTATGGGACATTGCCCTGTTGAAGAGTATGAGGCTCCTTACCTGACTTCTGTATTTTCCTTCAAGGTATCTGAAGAATTCCTCATATTCATGGTCGCCTGTACCCAGGAGAACGAACTGAACGTCGTTGTTCTGGATTATGCCTTCGATGGAATCCCTTATGATATCCACTCCCTTGTGGGCAACCAGCCTTGAGATCATGGTGATCATAGGAACATCCTTTACAGGAAGGTCCAGTTCCTCCTGAAGGGCTTTCTTGCATTCAGCCTTGCCGGAAGGATCCTTCTTTGAATACTGCTTTGCTATAAGATCATCCTTTTCAGGATCGTAGAGCACTGTATCGATCCCGTTGAGTATACCTCTCATCTTGTAGGCATTTTCAGAGATCACATTCTGAAGCCCATGTGCAAAGAACGGATCATGCAGCTGCTGTGCATATGTAGGGGACACAGTGTTTACATAATTTGCTGTGGTTATGCCACCTTTCAGAAGGTTCACACCGCCTTCGAATTCCACCAGATGTTCTGAACCCTGTGGGAGTCCCAGCACATCACCTATGACTTCACGGCCATACTGTCCCTGATACTCGATGTTGTGAATCGTGAGGACTGTCTTCATGAATTCCCTGTGGTAGATCGCATCCTGATAAATAGGTACTAAAGATGTCTGCCAGTCATTGGCATGGATGATATCCGGTACATAATCTATGAAATCAAGACATTCATAGACTGCTCTTGAGAAAAATGCGAATCTTTCGCAGTCGTCGTAGAAACCGTATGTTCCGTCTCTTTTGAAATATTCTTCGTTATCTATGAAGTAGTAGATGACACCGTTGTGCTTAAGTTCAAAAACTCCCATGTATTTCTGTCTCCAGGATACAGGTATGTCCTTGTGACCTAAAAACTTCATCTTTGCTCTGTATTCATCTCCTACGCTCTTATAAAGTGGAGTGATGACTCTGCATTCAAATCCCTTCTTCCTGTTAAGGGCTCTTGGGAGTGAACCTGCAACGTCTCCGAGTCCGCCTGTACCACTGAAGGGGACAGCTTCAGGACTCACATAAAGGATCTTTATCTTTTCTTCGGCCGGCATGTCGGGAACTGCTATAACAGTTTCCTTTTCTGCATCAGGTGTTTCGGAAACTGCCGTCATGGTCTCCTTTTCTATTTCTGAAGTTTCAGGAACTGCTGTTTTAGTCTTCTTTTTGGTCTCTGAAGTTTCAGGAACTGCTGTTTTTGCTTCCTTTTTTACCTTTGATGATCTGGAAGCCGCTGTTTTGGTTTCCTTTTTGATCTTTGAAGTTTCAGAAACTGCTGCTTTGGTTTCCTTTTTTATCTTTGAAGTTCCGGAAACTGCTGTTTTGGTTTCCTTTTTTATCTTTGAAGTTCCGGAAACTGCTGTTTTGGTTTCCTTTTTGATCTTTGATGTTTCGGAAACCGTTGCATTGGTTTCCTTTTTTATCTTTGATGTACTCATAATCAAAAACCTCGATTCCTTTTAATACGCAAAAATTATACCATATAAATGCCTTTACCATTATGTTTTTTGGCTTCATTTCGAAGAAAAGCCCAAAAAACAGTTCCCCGGAACACGGATCAAATCTCATCATGCATAGTGGAAAAAGTTTAAGGATACAAGTATAATAGATAGAGAAAAACTTGAATGGTTTTAGGGGAATTTTATGAGTAAGAATATCAGGGATATCTCATATCAGAAATATCTCTTTCATCAAGGCAAAAACTTCAAATCCTACGAATTCCTAGGTGCTTTTCCTGAAAAGCACAGAGGTAAGGAAGGTGTCCTCTTCAGAGTATGGGCACCAAGGGCAGTCAATGTTTCACTTGTAGCAGATATAAATAACTGGGATCCTGCCAGGGATCCAATGAAAAGAGTGGAGGACGATTCTTCCATCTGGGAAGTTTTCATTCCGGGAATGAAGAAGGGGGACCTATACAAGTTTGCTGTGGAGCATCCTGACGGAAAGGTCATATTCAAGGCCGACCCATATGCAAAAGAAACTGAAAAGGGGCCTTTTACTGCTTCTGAACAGATGGCATCAAGAGTCTCCGAAAAGGCTTCTTCATTTAACTGGAACGACAGCAGCTGGCTTAAAAAGAGAAAGAGTCAGAATCCGTACAGGAGTCCTATGAACATCTATGAAGTCCATCTTGGCTCATGGAGAAGGAATCCTGACGGAAGTTTCATGACATACAGACAGATAGCGGACAAGCTGATACCATATGCTAAAAGGATGGGATATACTCATCTTGAGCTGCTGCCGATAACGGAGTTTCCTTTTGAAGGATCGTGGGGCTATCAGGTGACCGGGTATTTTTCAGTGACATCTAGATTCGGTTCCCCTGATGATTTCAGGTATTTTGTCAACAAGGCTCATGAACAGGGGATAGGCATATTTCTTGACTGGGTGCCTGCCCATTTTCCAAAGGATGAACACGGCCTCATAGAGTTTGACGGAGCACCTCTTTATGAAGATGCGAATCCCTACAGGATGGAACACAAGGGATGGGGCACCAGAGCATTTGACTTCGGTCGTCCTGAGGTCCTTTCCTTCCTGATATCGAGTGCATTCTTCTTCCTTGAACAGTACCATGTCGACGGCCTGAGGGTCGATGCCATAGCAGCAATGCTCTATCTTGACTATGACAGAAAAGACGGTGAATGGGCACAGAATCAGAATGGCGGAAAAGAGAATCTTGAAGCCATACATTTTCTGCAACTCATGAACGAGAACGTTCTTTCATCCTTCCCGGGAGCGCTAACCATAGCTGAGGAGTCAACAGCCTGGCCTATGGTCACAAAACCTCCTGTAGTCGGCGGACTGGGATTCAATTTCAAATGGAACATGGGGTGGATGAACGATACCCTTGATTACTTTGGAAAGGATCCGTTCTTCAGAGGCGGAGCCCATAACAAGCTTACATTTGCACTTACATATGCATATTCTGAGAACTTCATACTTCCTGTATCCCATGACGAGGTGGTACACGGAAAGAAGAGCCTTCTGGACAAGATGCCCGGTGAATATGATCAGAAATTTGACGGAGTAAGATCATTCTTCATATACATGATGACCCATCCGGGAAAGAAGCTCAACTTCATGGGAAATGAGATCGGACAATTCATAGAGTGGAATGAGACACAGGAACTTGATTGGATACTGCTCCAGTATGAGAAACACGTGAAACTCATGTCCTTCGTAAAGGATCTCAATAAGCTGTATCTGTCAGAACCTGCTCTCTGGAGAGGTGACGACCGTATGGAAGGCTTCACATGGATAGATGCCGATAACTCAAAGGATACGGTCTATACATATTTCAGGACAGATCCTGAAACAGGAGACAGGCTGCTCGTGGCACTGAACCTGTCAGGAAACAGTTTCCCGGAGTTCGACATAGGTGTTCCCGGCGGAAGCAAAGCAGTGACACTTATTGATTCATCTGTTGAAAAATACGGCGGGAGCGAGATACACAGGAAAAAGACCTTCAGGGTCAGGGATGGATATGTCAACGGACTACCGCAGCATATCTCGATACCACTTCCGCAGAGGAGCGGCATAATATTAAGGATCGAAGAATAGCCACGGCTGTTTTTTGAATATAACATAAATAAAAAAGAAAGGTGCTATTTGTTTTAATAGTAATAGGGAAATTAAAATGAATAAAAAGCATTGTATAGCGATGCTCTTGGCTGGCGGCCAGGGAAGCAGACTAATGCCTCTTACAAATTATGTAGCAAAGCCTGCAGTACCTTTTGGTTCAAGATACAGGATAATAGACTTTCCTTTATCGAACTGTATCAATTCAGGTATTGATACAGTAGGTGTTCTGACACAATACCAACCATTAGAGCTCAATGACTATCTTGGGACAGGTGATCCATGGGACATGAACCTGCGCTTTGGCGGACTTCATATCCTGCCTCCTTATCAGGCTGCTAAAGGATCCGACTGGTTCAAGGGAACAGCAAATGCCATCTACCAGAACATCAGATTCATCAAGAGATATGACCCTGACTATGTTCTCATACTTTCAGGAGACCACATCTACAAGATGAATTATGAGATCATGCTGGAAGAGCACATTGCCAACAAGGCAGACTGCACCATAGCAGTCATCGATGTTCCTCTGGAAGAAGCATCCAGATTCGGCATCATGAACACCGACAAGACAGGAAGGATACTTGAATTCGAGGAAAAACCAAAGAATCCTAAGAGCACTCAGGCAAGCATGGGAGTATACATCTTCTCCACAGACAAACTCATTTCCTATCTTGAGGCCGATGAGAAGAATCCTGCTTCTAGTAATGACTTTGGTAAGGACATAATACCTAAAATGCTTGAAGACGGACAGAGAATGTTTGCATATCTCTTCAAGGGATACTGGAGAGACGTAGGAACGCTGGATTCATTCTGGTCAGCAAACATGGATGCCATCTCCATGCCTGAAGATGAACCTGAAAAGCTCATCCTCAATGATAAAGGATGGAGGATATATTTCAGACATGGTTACAATCATCCTCAGTATATCGGTGAGACAGGGATCCAGAGAAACTCTCTTATAGGAGATGCCTGCATAGTTGAGGGCGACGTTGAACACAGCGTACTCTTCTCAAATGTAAGGATCGAAGAAGGTGCATCGGTCAAGGATTCCATAATCATGGACAACTGTGTCATAAAGAAAGGTGCAGTAGTAGAGTATGCCATAGTGGATTCCGGATGTGAGATAGGCGAGGATGCAAAGGTCGGCGGACCTAAGGATGAAGGAAAGCTCACGGTCATCGCAAAGGACAACAAGATCAGGAAAAACGGAAAAGTAAAACAGGGTGACATAGTCTATCACGAGGAGGAAGATCAATGAACGCTTTAGGTATTATTTTCACAGATTCATTCGATACGAATATGGAAGAGTACGTTGAAAGAAGAACATTGGCGTCACTTCCTTATGGCGGAAGATATCGTCTTGTGGACTTTCCTCTTTCAAACATGGCAAATGCCGGGGTAAAGAATATCGGTATCATCACAAGGATGAATTATCAGAGCCTTGCACAGCACTTGAAAAGTGGTGCTGACTGGGATCTCAGCAGGAAGTTCAACGGAATAACCCTTCTGCCTCCGTATTCAACACAGTGGGCACAGGCTGAGTTCTATGAGAACAGACTTGAAGGTCTCATAGCCAATATACCTTATCTCAGATTTGCAGAAGAAAAATATGTTATAATTGCCGGGTGTCATCAGATCTGGAATGAGGATCTGGATGATTTCGTAAAGAAGCACATTGAGAGCGGAGCAAAGCTTTCAGTCATGTATGCTGACAAGGTACTCAATCATCAGGAAGAGATAGATGCTACCTATATCAAGGTAGATGAGGAAGGTGCTGTAACAGGACAGAGAGTTGAAAAGACAAAGCCGAGAGGCTATTCATATTCACTCAACACCTATTGCATAGAAAGAGAGCTCCTGATAAGCCTTATAGAAAAAGCTCAGAGGGACGGTAAGAAGAGCTTCAGACGTGACGTCATAAGGACTCTTATCGAACAGGGACAGGTAGTGGGTTATGAGGCAAAGGGCATAGTCCTTGCCATAGAGAACCCTACATCATACTTGGAGAGCTCGCTGGCACTTCTTGAATCTGATGTAAGAGAGGCATTGTTCGGAAACGAAAACAATCCTATCATCACTCCGGCAAGAGACAGTGCCCCGACAAAATATGGTGAAGAAGCAGTAGTTGCAAATTCATTCATAGCAGACGGAGTGGTTATCGAAGGAGAGGTCAGGAACTCTGTGATCTTCAGAGGTGCGACGATAGAAAAAGGCGCAGTAGTGGAAAATTCTGTAGTGATGCAGGATACGGTAGTATCCGAGAACGCAAGGATCAATTACTGCGTACTGGACAAAGATGTACTTATAGAAAAGGGCAGATGGCTGTCCGGATATATTACACACCCATTCTATGTGAAGCGCAACTCCAGGATCTGAAAAAACTAGGAAAGCGAAACATCAGTTAATGAGTTTAGAGCAGGCAAGAGTTATCTATAACTCGAGGGATATCAAGTTTAAAAGGCCCCAGGGGGCATGTGAGAGCGGAACGGAGATAACATACAAACTGAAGATACTGGAATCATCGTATCCAAGGGACGTAGATCTCATAGTGGTCTTCGACAAGACAGGCGGCGGTACATGCTACAGGATGGAGCCATGCAAACTTTCGAGGGGAACAGACGGGTATATAACCTTCAAGGTAACTGTACCCATATACGATACGGGACTTTACTGGTACTGGTTTGAATATACCACAGACGAAGGAAGACTTAAGGTAAGGAAATCCGGCAGTGACAACAGAGCGGTCATTGCCGGAGACCACCTGCCTCCATGGCAGCAGACCATCTATAAAAGGAAATATGACGTACCTGAATTCGTGAAGGGTGGCGTCTATTACCATATATTCGTGGACAGGTTCTGCCATACGGGAAACTACATAGAGATGCCGGGAAAGGTCACAAGGCATGACTGGGGCGGCACACCGTTCTACAAGCCTGACCAGTTCGGAAGGATCTGGAACAATGATTTCTTCGGCGGTAACCTTCAGGGCATAATTAAAAAGCTGCCTTATCTTGAGCAGCTGGGCGTGACGTGTCTTTACCTGAGCCCTATATTTGAGGCTTTCTCAAATCATAAATATGACACGTCGAACTATTTCAAGATAGATCCTATGTTCGGTACTCTGGATGATTTTCACGAGCTTTGTGAAAAGGCAGGAGAAAAGGATATCAGGATAATACTTGACGGAGTGTTCTCCCACACAGGATCTGATTCACTGTACTTTGACAAGGAAGGAAAGTACAAGAACGGCGCATACAAGAATTATTATTCTCCGTACCGCGACTGGTATTACTTCCATGACAATGAATCATATCAGACATGGTGGGGGATAGATACGCTTCCAAGAGTAAACAAGGAGAGCAAGAGCTATATAGACTTCATATGCGGTGAGAATGGTGTTGCCAGATACTGGCTGCGTCAGGGAGCATCCGGATGGAGACTGGATGTGGTCGACGAACTGCCCAACAGCTTCATTGAAAAGCTGGTTGAAGCCTGCAAGAAGGAGAAGAGCGACTGCCTCATAATCGGTGAAGTCTGGGAAGATGCTTCCAACAAGACTGCATATTCTGAGAGAAAGAATTATTTTGAAGGGGACAAGCTGGATACAGTCATGAACTATCCCCTCAAGAACAGTCTAATAGACTTCATACTGAACGGAAATGCTGCAGGGATAAAGAATACTGTGGAATCCATACTGGAGAACTATCCTATGGATGCAGTCAATACCCTGATGAATATTATCGGGACCCATGATACTGCAAGGATAATTACAGCTCTTGGGGACAGACATCTGGGATTTGATCTGTCAAAGGATTTCCAGGCTACTGACAGGATGAGTGGTAACGAGCTCCAGCATGCAGTGGGAAGGCTGAAGGTGGCTTCAGCCCTGCAGTTCACACTGCCTGGAGTCCCATGCATATATTATGGTGACGAAGCCGGTATCCAGGGGTACGCAGATCCATTCAACAGAAGATGTTTCCCGTGGGGCAATGAGAACGAGGAACTGGAAGACTGGTACAGGTGGCTCACTGAATTCAGGAAGAGGCACAGTGTGTACAGGGACGGTTCATACCGGACACTTTTTGCTGACAAGGGAACATATATGTTCCTGAGATGGAATGAGTTTGAGCAGATAATCACCGTTGCAAACTGCGGCATGATAGAAGAGAAGATAAACATACCCGGCATATGGGAAGATGTCATTGGCGGAGAGACATATAAGGAGACTATGACAGTGTTCCCAGGTGCGCTTATGTTACTTGTAGAAAAGAAGAATTAACGGAGGTCGATTTTTATGGGATATAGGGAAAATTATGAGAAGTGGCTCAACAGTCCTGTGGTCGATGAGGCTACAAAGGAAGAATTGAGAGCCATTGCCGGAAACGATGATGAGATAAAGGGAAGATTCTCCAAGCTTATCGATTTCGGAACGGCAGGACTTCGTGGCAAGATGTTTGCCGGACTCAGTGGCATGAACGTATACATAATCAGATACTTCACACAGGGACTTGCAAACCTCATAAAGGAATGCGGAGAGGACTATTCAGGCGGTGTTACGGTCATATTTGACTGCAGGAACAATTCCAAGCTCTTTGCTACAGAGGCAGCAAAGGTGCTGGCTGCAAACGGCATCAAGGTCAATATCTTTGAGGAACTGAGACCTACACCTGAGCTTTCATTTGCTCTTCGTGAACTGGGATCCATTGCAGGCATCAACATAACCGCTTCCCATAATACAAAGGAATACAATGGCTACAAGGTATACTGGTCAGACGGAGCACAGCTTCCGCCGGAACATGCAGCCATAGTTTCAAAGCAGCTGGAAACATTCGATATATTTGACATAAAGAGCACTGACTTCGAAAAGGCAAAGGAAGACGGCATCATCAATATAATCGGCGAGGAGATCGACGAGAAGTATCTTGCCAAGGTCCAGGAGCAGTCTGTAGGAGAAAAATATGTAGAGCAGGTCGCTGATGATTTCAAGGTCATCTATACACCGTTCCACGGAACAGGCTACAAGTTCGTTCCTGAGATATTAAGACGTGTAGGCATCAAGCATGTCCTTACAGTTCCGGAGCAGATGGTCATTGACGGCAATTTCCCTACAGTGGTATCACCAAACCCTGAAAACGTAGAGGGCTTCGAGCTTGCCATAAAGATGGCAAAGGAGAACGACGTGGACCTCATAATAGGAACAGACCCAGACGGAGACAGAGCAGGAATATGCGTCAAGAACGGTGACAGATATGAGACACTTACAGGAAACCAGATAGGAGTGCTGCTCCTTGACTTCCTCATCAAGGTAAAGAGGGAGCTCGGAATACTTGCTCCTAACAGCGCAGTGGTCAAGTCCATAGTTTCCTCAGCCATGGCAAACAGGATAGCCGAAGTAAACGGCGTTACCATGTTCGAGACACTTACCGGATTCAAGTTCATAGGTGAGAAGATCAAGGAATTTGAAGCTTCAGGCGAGTATACATATCTGTTCGGATTCGAGGAATCAAACGGTTATCTTGCAGGAACATATGCAAGAGACAAGGACGCCATAGTTGCAAGCATGCTCATAGCTGAGATGGCATGCTGGTACAGGCTCAAGGGAAAGAACCTCTACGAGGCACTTCAGGATCTCTTTGAGGAATACGGATATTATTCTGAAAAGGTACTGTCACATACAGTTGAGGGATTTGACGGGCCTGAGCGTATGGCTGCAAGGATGAAGGAAATGAGAGACTGCCCTCCAAAGGAGATCGGTGGTCTTAAGGTCGAGAGAGTAAGAGACATCCAGACAGGCATCATCACAGATCTTGCAACAGGAGAGACCTCTGAGACAGGACTTCCAAGCAGTAATGTCCTTTATTACGATCTGGAAGAAGGCAACAAGGCAATACTTCGTCCATCAGGAACAGAGCCTAAGATCAAGATGTATATCATGGTAAAGGCTGATACCAAGGAAGAATCCCAGAGGAGACTTCAGGCAGTGGTGGAAGCAGCAGAGAAGATACTTGATATCTGACATTCTGTTCAGAAAAGGTCAATGCGGCATGCAGTATGCATGCCGTATTTTTGTCTCAAGCAACTTTAACTGTGCCAGGGTATGTGCTATGATGCTTGTGTATCAATATTGCTTTGGAAGTGGAAACAGATGAAAAGACATATATCAGTCCTTATGCTGTTAGCGGCCGTATTTATCATTTCAGTCACATCCTTTGGATGCAGGAGGGAAGAGATACCGGACCCACCCGAAGTAAGCCCTTCAGTGTCACAGATGTCCTCTGAAGTCCCTGACGTACCGGAGGTGTCTGACATAAGGCAGAAGGCAGTTGCTTTGGCGCTTGAACATGGCCTCAAAGAAGAGGATCTCAAGGGGGAATATGAACTGTTTCTGGCCTTTTCCGACATCCTTGAGGACAATGAGCTTCTGGGAAAATGGAAAGAGTTCGTATACAGGATATTTCCTGTGGTGGCAGAAAATGCAGAGCTTCTTGATGAAGGGTATTTCTTCTCTGGACTTGCTGACTTAAGCATAGAAGAGGCGGAGATGGTGGAAGGTCACGGAGGGGAATACTATGATGACAGCAAGAGCATACTTATCAATGATACCCTGAGGGAAACGGAGCCTGATGATTATCTCATTACCCTTTTTCATGAGCTCATGCACTTTGTGGACTACAATCTTTCAGGGCCGGAACAGATGTGCTATGGACTGGATGGAAGGATCATAACGGAGAAAGAGGCAGAGGGCTTAAGCGAGGAGGAGAATGACAGGACATGGTATATTCCTGATCCTGCTTTCATCACGGAAGGCGGAGCAGAGTTATATACGGGGAAATATTATTCAAAGACTGTAGCATCGTATTTTCCCATAGTTGAGTTCCTTTCAGGCCTTGATCATATCTATGGCGGGAAAAGGACGGAAAGGATGTTCTTTTCCAGCGACTCATCATATCTTTTCTGCAGCATGCTTCAGAAAGCCGGATATTCCATAGAGGAGATAAGGGAAGCTGTGGCTTCACTTTCAAGATATACAAACTCATACTATGAATTCCCTGATGCAGACATGCCTATTGAAGATATACTTATAGACCTGTATATCTCTGAAAAAGGTGAGGACTGGGAACATGATGCAGTGTTCTGCTACATACTTAAGTGCATAGTAGAAATGCCTTATGAAGGAAACAGCGGTTCAAAGTATGAGAAGGAACTCAGGAAGATAGGTTTCACCAGTTTTGAAGACTATTACAGATTCGAAGATGAGATAACAAAACAGACAGGAAAGGATCTGTATTTCAGGGTGATACCGCCAAACCTCATATACATAGGTGGACGACCATATCTGTCAGCAAGGGGCACATGGAAAACGGACGACATGGAAGAGATACATGGTGTGATTGCCCTTGAAATTGATCTTAAGGATAACGTCCTGAAAAGCTTTGAGCTCATAGAGCCGGAGCTCCTGGAGGACATAGCAGGATAGGTATCCCTTATATGGAAAGGACCGGTGACTGATACACCGGTCCTTACAGGTCATGGATACGTTACTTTTTGAAATTCCTCATGGCATCGGTCATCATTACTATCCCAATCGAAGATGATGCCGGCATGATGGAGCTTTCCTTTCTGTTCTCGCGGATCAGCCTGCAGAACTCGTCCGTCTCGGAGAAGAAATCATCCCTGTCATAGGGAACTTCATGCACTTCTTCCTTTCCGTCCTTTAAGATGGTGTATCTGTCCGGACGGTGCATGTTATCAACTGTTATCGTCTCGTCTTTACCGGTTATAAAGACCTTTGAAGGGATCTTCCTGTCGTAGGCTATCTCCATGGTGCAGCGGATCCCGTTATCATAAACGATGCTGCTTTTTACATATCTGTCAGAGCCTTCATAGTACTCAGCATACTGGTCCTCCACATGATAGCTGCCATGAAGAAGGCTGTTGAGCCAGCTTGCTCCGTACACGCCTATATCCCTTATGACACCGCCGTATGACACATCATATCTTGCAGGGTCGTCCGTGGGTACTATGACACCGTGGGTTATATCTATCCTTTTTATCTCCAGGCCGGTCCTTTCAATGTGCTCCAGCACCTGCCTGTAGCATGGAATGAATCTTGACTTCATTGCTTCCATGAGGAGCACATTATTTTTAGCGGCACATTCGGTTATCCTTCTTACTTCTTCAAGGTCTCCGGCCATGGGCTTTTCGCACATGACTGCCTTTCCTGCCTCCAGTGCTTTTATGGCATATTCCATGTGGAAGGCATTTGGCAGACTGATGTAAACTGCATCTATCTCAGGGTCGGATATGATCTCGTCATGGTCAAGACAGTATCTTTTGCACGGAAATTCCTCCCTGAAAGCTATCATTTTCTGTTCGTTCCTGCCACTTATGGCATGAAGCTCCGCGTCCTCTATATACGTGAGGCTCTTTGCAAATCTCTTTGCTATCCTTCCTGCACCGATTATGCCGAATCTGATCATCATGGCACCTCCATAAAGTCTATATATAAATGATATCACGAAGTGGCATTCCTTTTATATCCGACGGTCACATTGAATATATTTTTGAAAAATGTCCCAGAAAAGGCCTTCCCGTTCCCATATATATGGAGAGGTATCATCTCCTGCACATTGAAAACATAAAAGGAAAGCTGATACTTTATTCCTTTTCCGAGCAGTATCCAGGGTACGCCATGACGGGAGACCCGAGCGATAACCCCCTGGACAGGTCCGGTCTGCAGCCGGATATGCCATGACGGAAAGGATGACAATGATACTCCTGCATGGTGCAGTCCGAGGAGAGACCTGGGAGGGTGGAATATCCCGTGTGTAAAGGCATTTACAGTCAGCGATCCTTCTTTTCCATCAATATAAAGGAGATGTCACATATGACTATACATAAAAGGATAACGGGACTGCT
>CACZNR010000004.1 GCA_902782475.1 uncultured Eubacteriales bacterium | reverse complement strand
TTGCCGAGCCATGTTCTTCAAGATATCTGTAGTTATTCCTCCTGCCTGTGAATACCATCACTGTCACAGCATACAGAAGGACAAAGAGAAGACCCGTACTGATGGCCTTCTGATCCAGTACTAAGGACGGTGATACCAGGCCCGATATTCCATCTTTCAACAGCCCGGTGATCCCCTTCTCAAGATACGGTGACACATACGCTCCAAATGCAAATGAAACAAAGGCTCCTGCAAAGGCCAGGATATGCATATATTTTCTGTTTATCCTTCTCACCACCAAATCAAAGAAAAAGAGGAACACCTCACTGAAGTTCCCCTCTCATTCTGTCTTATCCAGCCGTCATCTCTCCGCAGCGGCTTCTCTCCTGTTTTCCCTGACCATCTTTCTGTATATCTCATGGTCCATCCTCTCAATGATCCTGTTTGAGGTATCTTTTGAAGTACTGAGGATCTTTCTTATGCCTCTTTCATCCATGTCCCTCAGTATCTCCATGACCTTTTCCAGTAGTTCCTTATCAGGCTCCGTGCCATATCTTCCAAGGACCATGATGGAACTTAGGAGTGCAACATTGAACATGTCATCCTTCTGATATTCATTTACCTGAAGATCCTTGAGAGCTACTTCATTTGCAAGTGTATACGCTTCCGTCACTGCATCTTCATTTTCATGCTCCCTTCTTGGTACTGGAGAAGAAGAGTACAGAAGCTCTATAAGTTCTTCCGGTCCTTTCCTGTCAGGAGTCACTATGTAGTTCTTTCTGGAAGTCTCAGAGATATCGAACATGCTCTTTACCGAGTAGGTATACCTGATATCCCCTTCCTTCGTCTCGTATGTCCTCTGATACAGGAGCTTTATGGCCTTTGCTCCCCTGTTTATCCTTACTTCTCTTGATGCCCAGTCAAAGAAGTCCTTGATGCTGGTGGCATCCTTGTCCTGTGAAAGGATGAGGATGGCGTTACTTATGGTATAGTTATTGAACCTTGCCTGCACCCTGAAGAAATCCCTGAGCTTTTCAGGGTCATCCTTAAGGGCAAGAGTCTCCCTGTTTAAAAGTGAATATATCTCATCCCTTTCCTTTTTCTTCTGAAGTGCATATTCCTTCTTTTCTTCAGGCGAATAGCTTTTTACTGCATATGCTTTATCATTCTGCATATTCATCTCTCCTTTCTGATCTTTTCCAGACCTTTTCCATTGTTCTCCTGCTTTTCCTTCATTAATCGCTTAAGCTTCTTCCTCACTGAGACCCTGTTGCTAGAATAGTCTATATCTTTCTTCCTTTCCGATGATCTCCCTGACAGACCGCCTGCCAGGGACCACCGGTTTTTTGCTTCTTCCTCCCTGTCCCCGGGAAGCGGGACGCTTAAGTACCTGTCGATGATCCTGTTCACCCTTACTACGTCCTCTTTTTTTACGATCACATCCACGACTGACCTGGGATCCTTTTCATTTCTGTCCTTCACCATAGAAAAGGTTATGCCGTATCTCCTTGCTTCCTTTGCAAATCTGTTCACATCCCTGTTCTGTATGGAAAAAAGGCTGAGCTCCTTACCGCTCCTTAACAGTTCCTTCAATCTGTTTCTTCCTCTCGAAGGCCTGCTGCTCCTCATGGCATCCGAGAGCTTCTTTGCGAGCTCCGTTCCTATGCTTCCCACTATCCTTACGGCATATTCCGTTCCATCAAGGGTCATCTTTATTATCTGTTCCGCAGCCTGGCTGCTTTCACTCATATCTTTCCCTCCAGATACTATTGCCCTGACGGGCTTCCCTATTGTAAAATCTAATCAGTTCCTTGCACGTACTGCCCAATCTGCGTACGTGTTTATATATCCCGGGTCCCATGCATTTGGGGCCCTTTTTGCTTTGTATTTTTTTCTCTCATCTCTTTCCTGCTCCTTGCAATGTCATCCAGTTTTCCCCGGAGTTCATCAAGAGTCGACAGTATCTCCTTTCCGGTCTCGATGTCAGCCCCAAGTCTCCTCATTTTCCGGGTCAGCTGCTGAAAGCTTTCAAACTGCGGATCCCCCTTCCTCACAAAATAACCGCATCCAAGCTCCTTTCTCATTTCACCAAGTCTTTTTCTTTCTGATCCAAGATCTTCTATGAGGCCCTTAAGCATCTCCTCGTTCTCCGGTCCGTACCTCCATATGAACCTTATGCGCTTTGAGTAGCTGTAAAGCTTTTTGAGTTCGGGCTTGATCTCTCTTCTCACTTCTATGAACTTGTCACTGTCATATCTCTTGGGATGGGAATCTATATATAGTGAGATGAGAGCATAATCCCGCAGAAGTCCCTTTTTCCCAAGGAGATAGTCCTCCCTTGAAGGAAGTGAGTATGAACCGGCTTTGCTTTTATGTTCAGCTGCCGGTACCCTGTTCATCCTGTTATTCCTCAGCCTTCTTTCTATCCCCTCCAGAGTATATTCATAGCCAAGAGTCTCAAGGCGGGGCAGGATGTCTTCTCCGAACAGATATGCCCTTCTTTCCTTTCCATCCCTTTCTATGGTCACATCGTATCCTACAAGTCTTCTTTCAAACTCTGTGAATGACGTGGATGATCTTAATGCTGCTTCGAAAGCTGTCCTGATGATGTTGAACTTGGTCGGATATCCTATCCTCTGTTTTCTGGCTACGATGTATGACGCCCTGTGTCTTGGACCATACGTATGAGTGGCAAGTCCCCTGTCGAGGCAGATGCCGTTCAGGAGCCTCTGCAGATCCCTTCTCCTGTGATGTTCACGGAATGTACGTCCATCAGAGAGAGCGACCCCGTTTATGAGCAGATGGCAGTGCAGGTTCTCCTTGTTGACATGGGTCGATACCATTCCCTGAAAATCTCTCCCGCATATCTCCCTCAGGAATTCACTTCCTGTATCAAAGACCTTGAGCGGATCCGCTTCCCCTTTGAGGAACATCACTATCATGTGTATCCCTTTTTCCTGGGCAGAATACCTTTTCCTTACAAGAGCAAATTCCGAAGGCAGATCAGCAATGGAGCAGTTCACAGAATCGAGAAGATATCTTTTCACTCCTCCGGATATCACCATGCATTTGCCTGTGTCGGTGATGTAGTCACGGATCTCCTGGGGAGACTTGCTCTCAAGATCGTATATCTTTATTATTGCCAGTATCCCGCCTCCTTCTGTCATCAGCCACATGATATCAAACAAAGTGTGTAATAAAACGGACTGTTCTGTTTAGATTTTTTCATGTCACGGTGTAATATTCCTTTTCCATCAGCAGTCTGTAGCTCCGGAATCTGTCTATGGCCTCTTTTAGCTCACGTGAAGGCTCCTTTTCAAAGCAGAGCATGTACAGTTCATTGCTCACACGGTCAAAGCCTTCCATTGCTTCCAGAAACGCTTCTGATGGTCTTGAGGAAGGTACCCATCCGTTTATTGCCGTTCTTATGAATCCCCTCATGGAAAGACCCGTTTTTTCCGATATCTCCCTGAGTTTCTCCTTTTCTTCCGTGCTCAGTGTCACAAGGATGTATGGATTCCTCTTATAGTTCTTCCTGCCTTCCTTAAGCATGTCATCTTTCCCTGTCATGATCCTGCCT
>CACZNR010000003.1 GCA_902782475.1 uncultured Eubacteriales bacterium | reverse complement strand
CAGAAAACAGTATGTGGCAGTCTCAGCATAGAGCACCAGGTTGCCCGGATCCTCCTTTATGGCATCCTTTATCTCTTCTGTCTCCTTGAGCTCATCTATGAGAGACCTGCACAGTGCCAGTTTTTCCATGAGATCCTCTGCATGATCCACTGCAGCAGCCCTGACATCTATGTTGTCAGGGAAATATGTGCATGCCTTTCTGTAATATGATTCAGCCTTGTCCTCGTCAAGCTCAGTATATGACTTGAAAAGATACACGTACGGATCCTCCAGGTCCTCCGTTTCGAGGGCTTCCTGAAACTTCACCCTCTGATCGTGTTCTTCATATCCGTCAAGTCCCATTGGGGGTATCCCCTGGGCCATGAGGTAATTGCCGTAGCCTCTGTCAAGAAGATATATATAGTCAAATATCATAATAGTTGATCCTTTCTAACTTATGTACATACATTATACCTAATAAAAGTATATATTGATACAGAAAAGAGCATATAAAAAGGCTCCTGCAGAGCACATCCGCAGGAGCATTAAACATATCTTCAGTCCATGTTAAGGTCTTTTCTTATGGCATCGTGCCTTCCCTTTGAAGCCACTGCCCAGTTCGGACCCTTTGCATAGAGCTCTGCAAGCTCTGCAAGTGCCGCAGGAACATCTATTCCCTGTGGACATGCATGTGAGCACTGACCGCATCCTATGCATGCTGCAGGCTTCTTGTCCTCGTCAAGAGCATCAAGTCGCATTGAGCTTGTAAGGGAGTCTGCATACTTGTAGTCATTGTAGCACTGTAAAAGATACGGTATGTCGAGTCCCATAGGACATCCCTTGCAGCAGTATCTGCATGCTGTGCACGGAACGCCTTTCTTAAGGCCCTCTGCTATCTCAAGAAGAGTGTTCCTCTCCTCCTCTGTCAGAGGTACATGCTTCTCAAAGGTCCTTAGGTTATCCTCCACCTGGAATACTTCATTCATGCCTGAGAGCACTACCTTTACATTAGGAAGGTCCTGCAGAAACCTGAATGCGAATGAAGCATCGCTGGTATAGTCAGGGAATGAACGAAGCTTTGCTGAATCCTCATCTGAGAGCACAGCCAGCTTTCCGCCTCTTACAGGCTCCATTACCCATACTCCAAGACCATGCCTTGTTATTATGTCATACTTTTCCTTTGCTTCCTGAAGTGTCCAGTCAAGATAGTTTAACTGTATCTGAACGAACTCGAACTCTCCCTCATACTTCGTAAGTAACTTCTCAAGGAGCTCAGGACCACCGTGGAATGAGAATCCAAGGTGCTTTATCTTTCCCTCATCCCTCATCCTGAATATGTCAGGCATTATGTGGTAAGCCGGATCCTCATAGATCTTCACTGACCACTCTGTTATGTTATGGAGCAGATAGAAGTCAAAATACTCTGTCTGGCATCTGTTGAGTGATATGTTGAAAAGAGCTATGTTATCCACCGGTCCCGGAAGTGAATGTCCCGGGAACTTGTCAGCTATGTAGTAGCTGTCCCTTGGATAGCGGGAAAGAGCCTTTGCCATGGCAGGCTCGGACTTTCCGTTTAAGTACGGATAGGCGGTGTCATAATAGTTGACGCCCTTCTCCATGGCCAGGTCAAACATTTTGTCTACTTTTTCCTGATCCACCTCACCGTCTTCCTTGAGTGCAAATCTCATGCATCCAAAGCCAAGACGTGAAAGCTTTAATCCTTTGAAATCGTTATATATCATATTTGGTCCTTTCTCAGATGTTGTTTGCTGTGAAATATCCGTCCCATACAGCCTTCATGATGGTAGCAGCCTCGGTGGCATCACCTATCTCATAGATTGGAACGCCAAGAGGAGCAAACTCTTCCTTGAGGCTCTTTGCAGGCTTGAAGCCTATGGCTGAAACCACTGTATCGGCCTTTATCTCCTTCTCGCCCTCAGGGCCCTGTACCTTTACGCCGTCATCTGTCACTTCAGTAAGTCTGTGTGAAAGGAGTATGTCCACATTGTAATAGTCAAGGAGGTCACCCATCATCTGCTTGTTAGGATATGGTGCACCTGTAGGCATTATCATGTCCAGAGCCTCAACTATGGTGACTTTCTTTCCCTTCTTTGCCTCGTCAAGAGCGATCTCGCATCCAACGAGTCCGCCGCCTACGATCACTATGTTCTGTCCGAGCTTCTCAGGCTCATTTATGGCATCAAGGGATACCACTGCCTTTTCAAGTCCAGGGATCTTTGGTGCTGATGCGACTGAACCTGTAGCAAGTATTATCGCATCAGGAGCCTCCTTCTCTATGCACTTGATGCATGGAGCATGCTCCATCTTTATATCGATGTTAGGAAGATCCTTAAGTTCCCTTACATACCAGTCACAGAGCCTTCTTACTTCACTCTTGAAGCTGTGTGCTCCTGCTTCACGCAGATGTCCGCCTAGCCTGTCTGATGCCTCAAAGAGCGTTACGTCATAGCCTCTCAAGGCAGCTGTCCTTGCAGCTTCCATACCTGCAACTCCGCCGCCTACTACTACGACTTTCTTCTTGTTCTCTATGGGCTTCAGGAAATCGATGCTCTCCCTTGCTGCCTGTGGGTTGACTGCACAGATTCCGTATGTGCCCTTTGTCACCAGCCTGTCGAAGCATCCGAGGTTGCATCCGAGGCATGGTCTTATCTTTTCGACTTCGCCGCTCATTACCTTTTCAGCAAAATACGGATCAGCAAGTGACTGTCTTCCTATGGTGACACCGTCGATCTCACCCTTTTCAAGAGCTTCCTTTGCCTTGTCATAATCCTGCATCCTGCCGCCTGCGAACAGAGGTATGCTTACCTCTTTCTTTGCCTTTGCAGCCAGTTTGATCATGAAGCCCTGTGGCATGTACATAGGAGGTTCAGCATAATAGAATGAATCGTATGTACCTGTATCGCAGTCAAGGAAGTCATAGCCGTATTTCTCAAGGAGCTTTGCGATCTCGATGCCTTCCTCAAGAGTCCTTCCGACTTCACCTTCACCTGTCAGCGTTGCCTTGTTTACTCCCTTTATGAATGTCTGAAGTCCAAGTCTCATTCCTACAGGATAGTCCCTGCCGCATACTTCATGAAGGCCTTCCACTATCTCCTTTGCTGCACGGAGCCTGTTCTCAAGTACAGGGCCGCCGTACTCATCGTCTCTTCTGTTGAAGTAAGCCATTCCTAGCTGGTCAAGCAGATAGCCCCAGTGCATTGCGTGCACCTCTATGCCGTCAAATCCTGCTTCCTTCATCATAGGAGCAGTCTTTATCATCTCTGCTATCTTTGTCTTGATGTCTTCCTTTGAAAGTACAGGTGACATGGTGTCTTCAGTTCCCCATACAACGTTCTCTGAAGGAGAAGGAAGTCCAGGATAGTTCCTTCCAAGTCCAAGGGACAGCTGAGCCAGTATCTTCTTTCCTTCCTTATGGATGGAATCAGTGAGCTTTTTAGCTGCGTCTATCCAGGGCTGACCGATCTGAAGCGGAACAGGGCCAAGTGCTGAATACGGATCCACAACTCCGTCCGTGCATATGGCACCGGTAACTATCGTGCCGAATCCGCCCTTTGCTCTTTCAGTAAAATATCTGATGGTCTGTTCATTGAAAACGCCGTTCTCATCCCAGAAGCATCCCATTGTCATAGGAGCTACCATGAATCTGTTAGGAAACTCCGTTCCTGCGACCTTTATAGGTCTGGAAAAAATCTCATACTTTGACATATAAATAGTCCTCCAAATTTACCCTATTAAAATAATTATATCATCGATGATATCCCATAAAAGAAAAAAGATACATGCCTATGCATCAATGGATGCATGAGCACATATCTTCTGTTCCTAAAAAAGGCACATGTAACCTTACTTCCGTGCCGTACTGAAGATCAGTACAAGTTTTTATCAGAAACGACTCATTTATAAATAAGCCTCAGTTTGACCATATACCTTAACCAATAAAGGATAACAGGATAACGGAACAAGCAATTACAATAAACAATAACAAAAATGCAATCTTCTTTTTCAAGAAAATAGGGTCGAGCGTTCCTGAAAGGAAAAACTAATCAGACCTCGAACTCGAAGGTCTGGTTGAATCTGTCCAAAGCCAGCTGCATGAGGGCTATCTCATTGTCGATCTTTTCATATTCCTTCTTTATGAGGTCCAGATCGTAGTTTATGTACTGATATTCAGGAACAGCCTTCTTTGCACTGTAGGGACCTGAATTGATCCTGGTCTTTGGCTGCTGCTTTCTCATGTCATCAAGGGTGATCTTCCTCTGTGACAGCTGTGCCATCCTTACAAGTATCTCATCGATGGTATATTCCCTGCCTGAAACAAGCACCTTGTTTGTGGCATTCACAAGATTCAGTGCATGCTTTATCTTTACTATCTGAAGATCTATCTCCTCAAGCTTTGCAGCAACTTCGCTGTAGTTATAGTCCGGGATCACAGGAGTCTCATCGAGGGATGCAACATACACATAACCCTCCCTTTCCTTATTAAGGTAGAACTCCTTGTCTTCCTTAAGCTTTCTTATCATTTTGTTTGCAAATGCAGATGTCATTTTCATAACTCATATCTCTCTTTCATATCTTTATTCTATGATATCATTTTTCGGCTGTATTTTCCTGAACTTATAGTTCAGGCCGCATAAAAAGCAGAAGAGAGCTTATCGCTCTCTTCATGGTCTTTCGTTATATCCTGTAAGGAAGCATGATACAGTTCCATCAGTGCGAACATCGTATCAGTCTGGGGATAACCCTTCCCCTGTTCGTATTTGTACACTGCCTGAACAGATCCGAGGCAAAGGTACTCTCGTACGTTCTCAACTGTCAGGTCGTTCTCTTCCCTCAGTCTCCTGAGATTTCTCCCAATGACCTGAAGGTCATATTCCGGTCTTTGTCTCATAACCATCCTCCTGTTTGTTTTAGTAGTTTTCGTGCAATACATTAATATACACCAAATATGGGAAGATGTCATTAAACTACGGGTTTATTCACTTAATCTGCGACATTATATCCCTTGCAGTCTCCTCGTCCACAGGAACTGAGAACGAAAGTGAGAAGGAATTAGTCTTTGTATTCCATATGACTGTGGAATACATGCCATTCTCTCCCTTGAACTTTGCCTTTATGTCAGAGAGCTGTACCTCCTTTATCTCCTTATAGACGTTATAGTCTCCGGAGATGTCTTCCATGAGCTTTCCCTTCCTGGCATATACATTGTTTTCCTCATCTCCGTATATCACCTGTATGAGATCTCCCTTTATGTACGATATGTTTTTACCATCATAACCTTTAAGCTCTGCAGGAAATACGGCTTCGATGCCTGATCCCGCTATGGCCTCATCTAATGTCTTTACTTCCACGAAAGGATTTGCAATTTCCACTAGGGATTCCTCATTTTTCTCCTGTTTTCCACATCCACTCATCATGAGCGAAGATATCATGCAGAAGACTGCTGTCACAAATATCAATGCTTTTTTCATTATGTCTCTCCTTCTTTTCTGATCTATGATTAAGACGCATATGTCCCAAAAAAGTTCCATTACGTATCAAATAATATCCTGTCACATCCTGAAATAAGTAAAAAATACCCTCCGGTGTTCCCGGAGGGCACATGTATGCGACTTAAGATATCAGTCCACCTTAGAATATATGAATACATAATCGGTAACTACCCATTGGAGCTCACCATCAACGAGTGTCAATTCGACCTTATCGGTCTTTCCGTCCTCTGTTGTGAGAGTAAGCTTGTTGTCAGCAAACTGAGTTATCATGTTTTCATAATATATATCTTCAATGAAGAATGATGAAGTCTGGCCTACAACGAAATATGGGAGCGTTCCTTCTTCCTTGTACTTGGCAAGCTGGGCTTTTACGCTCTGTTCATCGGCTCCGTCATATTTGAGATTTATAAGTTCCCATCTTCCGTAAAGACTTGTAAGGTCTGTACCTGAAGGTGTTGTCTGATCTGCAGGCTTTGTTCCCTTTGAGAAGACGAATATGTAAGGACTTACCGTCCACTCCAGCTTTCCGTCAACAACCTCACAGTCGATATGGTCTGACTTGTCCGGTTTGTCAAGATAAACATGTCCTTCTGCTGTAAGGGTAGCGATCATGTCATTGTAATGAACAGTGTTGATCTTTACTTCAGTAGGTTCATCAATATTGAACCAGTACAGATTTCCCTGTTCTCTCAGGGCTTTAAGAACAGCATCGAGCTGATCCTGTGATGTGCTTCCGTCAGCGCTCCTTACCTGAGAAAGCTCCCAGTAGCCATAATAATCAGTTATCTGCTTTCCTGCAGGTGTAGGCTCTGGTGATGGCTCCGGAGTAGGTGTAGGTGTTGGAGTTGGTGTGGGTGTTGGGGTAGGTGTTGGGGTAGGTGTTGGTGTTGGTGTCACTGATGGCTCAGCTGGCTTAGGATCAGGCAGCTTAATACATGAAGCAAGTGACATTGCCATCACGAATACTACTAAAAGGACAAATACTCTTTTCATAATCTTCTCCTAACAAAGATAACATTTTGATTTCAGAAGTCAAAACTTCAAGAATTATTATATCACAGGCTAAAAAAATATTATACATAGCAGTCCTTATCCTTTTTCTGTCTTTTTCATAACATAATTTAGCGGCGGAAACCCACTTGCTTTAGCAGGTGGGAGGAGCCGCTTTCTCCTTTCTTAGCCTTGCTCAGCTAT
>CACZNR010000002.1 GCA_902782475.1 uncultured Eubacteriales bacterium | reverse complement strand
GAGAAGGTCAGGTATCTCATCAAGGGTCGCATAGTCACGGTTCTCCATGCCTGCATAGGTGGTGATGAGATTGCCCTTGCTGTCATAAATATAGGATGTTAGGTCGTTGTCATTTATTGCGACCAGGTCAAGGTCAGGTGTGGTCCCAAGATATGCCTTTGCAACACCAAAGACAGCACCTACAGCTGCCACAGCAACTATGACAAGACAAATACCAAGTATCTTGGCAATGGTGATCACGGTCCCTACAAGGAAGAACTGATCGTGTTTCTTTTCCCTGAAGAGATGTCCGAGATTAGCAGGCATCTTCTGCTGCTTTGCTTTCTGGGATTTACTGCTGATCTTCTTTTCAGTCTCATCGGATCTGTAGACAACTGTGCCGCTTCCGGAAGGGGAGGACTTTGAAGTTCTTGTTCCTGAAACCGATTTACCGGAAGAGGTCTCTATCTCAAGGTTCCTGCTCCTTTTTGAAGAAGCTGCAGTCTTCTCAGCTGATGTTTTTGAACCAGCAAAAAGATCCTTGGTCTTTTTCTTGAGACTGCTGAAACCGTTTTTAGCCTTGTTCTTTATGTTTTCGAATGTACCTGGTCTTTTTTCCATGATAACTCCTGATATAGACATAATATAACGTATAGATTATAACACCATTTATCTTTCTTTATTTTCGGGTTTTCAGTTATTTAACATTATATTTTCAATTTGTACGGGAGCTTTCATGTATCGGATGAAGCTTTATATAGCTTGAATGCAGAAGTGTCTTATGTTAAAATTGCTGAAGATTATATATAGGAGATAATTTTATGTCAGGACATTCCAAATGGTCAACTATAAAAAGAAAGAAAGAAGCCAACGATAACGCAAGAGGCAAGGTATTTACAAAGATAGGACGTGAGATCGTTGTTGCCATAAAGGAAGGTGGCGGAGCTGATCCAAATACCAACTCAAAGCTTCGTGATATGATCGCCAAGGCAAAGATGAACAACATGCCTAACGATAACATAAACAGGATAATAAAGAAGGCTGCAGGAGATGCAGACAACGAGAACTATGAATCCATAGTATATGAAGGCTATGGTCAGAATGGTGTTGCCATAATCGTTGAAGCACTCACAGACAACAGGAACAGGACAGCAGCTGACGTAAGACACATATTCGACAAGAACGGCGGTTCACTTGGAGCAACAGGATGCGTTTCATGGATGTTTGATACCAAGGGTCTTATCACCATAGAAGCTACTGACGACATGGATGAAGAAGAAGTCATGATGGAAGCTCTTGATGCAGGAGCAGAGGATTTCTCAAATGAAGACGGATATTTCGAGATAACGACAGATGTAGCTTCACTTCCTGCAGTAAGGGATGCGCTATCAGAAAAGTACAAGCTGGACAGTGCAGAGATAAGCAGGATACCACAGAACTATGTTTCACTCAATGATGAGCAGATGGAGATGCTGGAAAAGCTCGTTGACATGCTGGACGACAATGATGACGTTCAGAACGTATATCACAATGCTGAGTAAAACAACAGTTATATGAAAACAACAAAGCCGCTTCTGAAAATGGAGCGGCTCTTCTATATTCTATATACTTTTCTTTATGCTTATCTTCCGGAGTTAAGGTTAAGTACGCTTGCAAGTCTTGAAGCAGGCATGGTCTGGAGCCATACTTTTCCTGGGCCTGTAACTACAGTGTTAAAGAAGCCTTCGCCTCCAAACAGTGCATTCTTCACACCGCCAACTGACTGTATGTCCATGCCGCATGTTGCTGTCATGGCTGCAAGATTTCCGGTATCGATGATTATCTGCTGTCCTGCACGGAGATCATATTCAATTACGTGTCCATCGAATTCAGCAAAAACAAGGCCGTTTCCTGATACCTTCTGCATTATGAATCCTTCACCGCCGAAAAGACCTGCACCAAAGTTCTTCCTGAAATGAATGGAAAGATCAACTGATGCCTCAGAACAGAGAAAAGCTGATTTCTGAAGTATTATAGGATTATCTGGCGTTACATTGAATACCTTTATGGAACCCGGGAAACTTGAAGCACATGCGATAAGGCCGTTTCCTCCTACGGCAGTATATCT
>CACZNR010000001.1 GCA_902782475.1 uncultured Eubacteriales bacterium | reverse complement strand
CACCATCTTTGCTTCAGGAAACTGTTTCAGTATAAGTGCGATATTGTTTGCACTGTAATCATGGAATGTTCCCATGAAGGACAGATACTTCCTGAATTCTCTTGACTCAAGAACATCCCGTATCCCTTCTTCAAGCTTCTGTGATATGTCTTTTAACTCCACATTTCTAATGTATTCACTTTTATCTATTCCAGAAACTCCTTTCAATAAAAAAACTCCAACATCTCAAAAAGAATAACCATTATAAAGTGATACGATTATTCTTTATGATTTGTTGAAGTACCTTTTTAAGAACAATAATTACATTACCTGATCAGCAATTATAATCTATCTTTCATCATCTCCGTATGAATCATATATGTTACCAAATACCGTCTTTTCATATATATCATCAATATCCTTCTGATTCTTTGAAGTATCAATCAATTTGTCGTCATCCAAAAGTTCCATTTTATCCAGTGTTTCAAGAAACATTTCCAGCAGAAGATCCTTATCTATTAAAGGATCATCCGCTTGCGATATAAGATAGTCATATTGTTCTATCCCTTTATAATAAAGAACATTTCTGATGTTTGTAATCGTTTCTGCACTCAGTGATGACATATATCTTGTAACTATAAAACACAGATCAAACATATCCCTCGTTCTGTCTCTATTTTTATATGCATCACACTTTAATTGTGCTATCTTATCTATCACATAAACGATAATCCCATCGACTCTACTTACAGAGTTGGGATCGAATTCATTTATATCTCTAAAAGATGCTTCTATCTTTAGAGGTTTTTCGCCTCCATAATGAATAAAACATCTTTTTACATAGGGGGTATCCTTGGCAATCCTATATTCATAATTATTATTCTTACAGAACTCTGAGATGTATTCAAAAATGCCTTTTTTTAAACCCGACTCATTTCTTGTTCCATCAAGGTCTATGTCCTCCGAAAAGCGATTCAACTCATAACAAAGCATCAAAGAAGTTCCACCTTTAAGAACGTAAACATCCGTTTGTTTATTTAAAAAAAGGAGAAAAGTCTTCATCAGTTCCCTATGTTTAATCTGCCATTTGTCCAAATGCGCCACCTCTTTCCATATTCCTTGTGCATAAAAGTATATATTTCTCTCCAATTTGGATGAAACCTAAACTTGAATGCCTGTGTAAAAATCTCATTGTCATAACTGCTGTTATTTATATAATCTCTCCTCATACCTTTTGCAACACCAAACTTTCCTGCATCTAAAAGATCCAGACAAGCCCGTATATGATTGGCAACATAATAACCACTATTTCTTTCTGGTATGTTATCATTCCATTCTATCCCGTAATCACCTAGTATCGATTCCCAGCTTCTTCTTATATACGGATGTTCCCAATTCAAAGCAGACTGATGCCAGTCACCATCTGTGTCTAGGCTACATTCAAGATTCAATGCATAGATCTCTGTAATATATTTTACGTGTAACTTATCTAAATGATTCTCATATTTCAATGTTCCGTTTGATAATAGATACTCCATGGGAACATTCAAATACTTAGCTATACGATACAATACACCTACAGACATACCATCAATATCAGTTTCATTATTCAAAATCCTTGAAATGGTTGATTGAGAAACTCCAATTGATTTTGCAAGTCGATATGATGTCAATTTTTTTTCCTTTAATAATTCCTGAAATATATTCATTCAACATACCTCCTCACAGATATTATACTTGTTTATACGCAAGTATTCAATGTCAACTCACGAAAAAACGGCCAGGCAATATCCTGACCGTTGACATCATAATCCAATAATCAACCAAGTTCTTTTTTAAGTTCATATATATCAGGATAAACATCCTTGAGTCCCTGATATATCTTTTCATGGATCGGTATCAGTTTTTTGTAAAGCTCGACATTCTCCTTGTTCGGCTTTGTGACTGAAACTATCTCCATATACTTTTCAAGAGCGGACTCCTCATCCGTGTATATGCCAAGAGCGATACCTGCCGTTATTGCTCCGCCTATTGTAGCAGCCTCCTCCATGAATCTCGGTGCCTTTATCTCAAGATCCATGACATCAGCAAATATCTGTCTTGTTATGTCGCCCTTTCCAAGTCCGCCTACTATGACGACGCTCTTGAGGTCATGGCCCTGGCTCCTTACATCCTCCAGTATGACATTGATGTTCATGGCTATGCCTTCTATGACACTTCTAAGGATATCTCCTCTTTTGGTCGTGAGTGAGATCCCGACAAAGCTGCCCTGAGCCATTCCGTTGTATCTTGGAGCCCTCTCCCCTGCAAGATATGGATGGAAGAATACTCCATTTGAGCCAACAGGGGCATTTGCGATCTCCTCATTTATTATGTCATAAACATTCCTTCCGGAAGTCTTTTCCTCTTCCTGCTCGATCCTGCAGATCTCTTCCTTCAGCCATTTATATGACGTTCCTGAACTTGCTGTAAGATCTCCGCAGTATCCGATGCTTCCGTCTTCCTTCTCCACAAGTCCAAGTATGCCTGCAGATGTTCCGCCGTTCATATAGAAATCGCCAGGCTTTATGAGCCCTGCTCCTACCATCGAGCTCTCGGTATCACCTGTTCCTATGACAAGCTTTGTTCCTGCTGCAAGACCGCATTCAGAAGCGAGGTCTTCCCCGACTTCACCTATTATGTCAGTCTTTTTGTGAAGCTCCGGCATCTGATCCCTTGTAAGTCCTATATATGAAAGGATCTCATCGCTCCAGTCGCTCCTGTCCGGGACCATCATGGTAGTGTTTGCTGCTGCTGCAAAGCTTGTGGCAGACACACCTGTCAGCTTGAATATGATATAGTCCTGGCAGCACGGGAAGATCATCCTT